>NZ_JAVGCZ010000011.1:0-59301 GCF_052928425.1 Glutamicibacter sp. BSL13 | reverse complement strand
CACCGGCCGGCTGCTGCGGCTTGGCGAGGGCATCGTACTGCTGCCGCTGGCCCCGGCCCAGGCCATGCGCACGCTCGCGACCCTGCCCCAGCCCTTCACTACCAGCCAGGCCAGGCAGGCTTTGGACACCACCCGGCGGGTGGCCGTCCCGCTGCTGGAATACCTGGATGGACGTGGGTGGACGCGCCGGCTGGATTCCGGGCACCGTACCCTCGCCTAGCCGGGGACCGGATGCGAGACCCGCTGCGGGTGTAGCGCAGTTCACGTGCCCCGGGCGGGCCGTGAAATGGACAGGGTCAAACCCTCTTTGATATGTTTATCTGGTTGTCGCGATCGCGATGAACACCGAAACTTCCCGCGGGAAACCGCGAGGGCTAGAGTTACGGCGGTCATAGCGTGGGGGAAACGCCCGGTCCCATACCGAACCCGGAAGCTAAGACCCACTGCGCCGATGGTACTGCACTCGGGAGGGTGTGGGAGAGTAGGACACCGCCGGACAATATTTGAACGGCTAGAGGCCCCACCAGCTGGTGGGGTCTCGCCTGTTTAACCTCCCCGCAGCGCAAGAGCGCCTTTAAAAGCCCAGGGTGGGGGTGCACCCAGTGCACCACCACCCGTGGGAGCTGGATCTTCGCGCCGGCTAGCTGCGCAGGTCGACCAGGTATTCCAGCAGTTCGGGAAGATCCGCCGGAGCGTCGATCCGGAAATGCGCCGCCGTTTGACCGGCCCCGACCTTGATTCCCAGGTCCCCCTCACCCAGGGCGTTGAAGCCGTCTTCGTCGGTGACGTCGTCGCCCACGAAGATCAGCGACTGGGCGCCGGTGACGGTGCGCAGCCACTGCAGGGCCTGGCCCTTGGTCGTCTTCAGCACGCTGGCCTCCAGCACCGCCTTGCCGGCCAACAACCGCAGCCCGGAAACGGCCTGCAGCTGGCGGTACGCCTCATCCAGAGCGGCCTGCCCGGTGACCGGGTCGGCCTGGCGGATGTGCAGCACCGTGGAGGCCGGCTTGTACTCCAGCGACGTGCCGTCGAAGGCATCGGAGATCTCGCCCAGGATCTGGGTGGTGTCCTGCAGCAGCTGCTCCTGCTGGGCATCCAGGTCAATGTGCTGGGCGTCGGTGTTCAGGAATTCAGGCAGAACCCGCTCGGCACCGTGCGAGCCGATGAGCACCTGGGGCCGCGGCGCCGGGTAGACGGCCTCCAGGGAGCGCAGGTCACGGCCGGAAATCAGGGCGGTGATCACCCCGGGCAGCCCGGCCAGCAGCTGGGCCGCAGCGGCGGAGGCCGGCAGCGGTCGCGCATCCTCCGGGCGGTCCACCAGCGGGGACATGGTGCCGTCAAAATCCAGGGCAATCACCAGGGGTGAAGTGCCCGACAGGCCGGTGAGGGCCCGACGCAGCTCGGGGCTAAGGGCTGAGACCAATGATCCATCCATGCTTCTGTCCATGTGTCTGTTCTATCGCGGGCCGCCAGACCGGTTAGGCCTTGACGCGCGACTTGATGGCCGCGAGTTCCTCCAGGAACTTGTTCGACCACCGCATTACGTCGTGCTCCTCCAGGTGGCGGAACATCCGGCGCATACGCCGTGACTGCTCCTGCGGCGACATGTTCGCGGCATCCACAATACGCTGTTTCATCCCGTCAATGTCGTGCGGGTTGACCAGCACCGCCTGGGTCAGCTGGTCGGCCGCGCCGGTGAACTCGGAGAGCACCAGCACGCCCTTGCCGTCCTGGTGGGCGGCCACGTACTCCTTGGCGACCAGGTTCATGCCGTCGCGCAGCGAGGTCACCAGCAGCACGTCGGCCGCCAGGTACAGGGCAATCATCTCGCGCATCGGGTAGGAATGGTGCAGGTAGCGCACCGTGGTGTGGCTGAGCGTGTCGTGCTGGCCGGTAATCTGGCCGACCATCAGCTCGACCTGGTTGCGCAGCTGGATGTAGCGGTCCACGTTCTCGCGGCTGGGGCTGGCGACCTGAATGAGGCAGACCTCACCGGCCTTGAGCTGCTTGTCGGCCAGGATCTCCCCGTAGGCCTTCAAGCGGTGGCGGATCCCCTTGGTGTAGTCCAGGCGGTCCACACCCAGCATCACGGTCTTCGGGTTGCCCAGGCCCTCACGGATCTGGCGGGCGCGTTCCTGGATCTGCGGATCCTTGGATAGCTCGGCCACATCGGCGGTGTCGATGGAGATCGGGTGGGCGGCGGCGCGGCACACGTTCTGAACGCTGTGCGAGGCATCCGGGGTCGCCTCATGGCCCTTGACCGAGTAGTTGGTGTAGCGACGCAGCCCGCGCACGAAGTTTGCCGCGTCGGTTTCGCGCTGGAAGCCCACCAGGTCGGCTCCGGCCAGGCCCTCCAGGATCTGGCGGCGCCAGGGCAGCTGGGAGAACAAGCTGGCCGGCGGGAACGGGATGTGGTTGAAGAACCCGATGCGCAGATCCGGGCGGGCCTCACGCAGCATCTTGGGCACCAGCTGCAGCTGGTAGTCGTGCACCCACACGGTCGCGCCGCGAGCTGCCACCCGCAGCACCGCGTCGGCAAAGCGGCGATTGACCTTGCGGTAGTTCTCCCACCAGGTGCGGTGGTATTCCGGGGGCACAATCACATCGTGGTACAGCGGCCACAGGGTCGAGTTGGAGAAGCCTTCGTAGTACAGCTGCAGGTCCTCTTCGGAGAGCGGAACCGGCACCATGTGGATTTCGTCCTTGTCGAAATCCTCCAGCACCTCGTCGGTGGCGCCATGCCACCCGACCCAGGCGCCGGTGGAGGCCGCCATGATGGGAGCCAACGCCGTCACCAGCCCACCGGGGGAGCGGCGCCATCCTGGCGAACCGTCCTCATTGGTGATGCGGTCAACCGGCAGACGGTTGGCGACCACCACGAAATCATAGTCCGTATCCGGGATCTGGATCTCAGTGTCCTGGCTCACGATTGACCTCCTGAATGTCGTGATTCGCGCATTCGGTGATTCATCTGCGCACGATGGTTCCACGACGAATTCTACTAACGTCGGGGACCCCATTACTTCATGAGCCTAGTGAATCAACGTGACGGAGGAAACTTGGATGGATATTTGTGTCTCCAGTTGGCGACGGATCCGCGCTGCCGGCTGAGCGGCATATTTGGGAAGCATAAGTGAGTGCTGTGAAGCGCTCTCAAGGGCGCCATTGGCGCGACTTCGCGCCAATGGATTGGCTAGGATTGTCTCGGATTCAGTCTGTCGCAGAGCAAGGACTCAGAGAATATGTCTTCAACAAACCCCCGGCCGTCCAAGTCTGAACGGCAGGCCGGCGCGCGCGAAAAGGCCGCGCAGATCCGAGCTGCCCAGGAAGCGGCGGAGAAGCGCAAGTCGCTGTTCGTCAAGCTGGGCGTCGTCGCCGCAGTGGTCGTGGTGATCGCGCTGGTGGTCGTACTGATCCTGCAGAACCAAAGCGGCAAGGTCGCCGATTCGGGGACGGCTCCGAAGGGCGGCAACGCCGCCGGCGGCATCACCCTGGTTTCGGACACCGAGTTCGCCTCAACTTCCGAAGTCAACGTGGATGTCAACAACGCTGGCGAAGCACAGCAGGGTGCGGAACCCAAGCCGCGCGACCTGAAGGTGGGAGCCAAGGGCGAACCGGTGAACATCACCATTTACGCCGATGCGAACTGTATTCATTGCGCAGACTTTGAAAAGACCTACGGCCAGCAGCTGCACCAGTGGCTGGCTGATGGCAAGGTCACCGTGGAATACCGCATGGTCGGTTACCTGGATCGTGGTTCGGCCACGAACTACTCCTCACGTGCGGCCAACGCCATGGCCTGCGTTGCCGATGCCGACCCTTCGGCCTACCTCGGTTTTGTCGAGGGCGTCTTTGCCCACTACGAGCAGGGCGAGATGAAGAATGCCCAGCTGGCAGAGTTGGCCAAGTCCAAGGGCGTGGACGTCTCCAAGTGCATCGATGACGGCACCTTCCGCCCGTTCGTGCAGTACACCACCGCAGCCGCCCAGGCTGACGGCATCGCCGGTACCCCGACGATCTTTGTCCAGGACAAGGAATTCGTGCTGGGCCAGGATGACTTCGTGGCCCAGGTCGAAGCGGCCATGAAGGCCAACGCCTAACCTCTTGGGGGTTCGCGGGAGGATCGGGTAGGATCCCGTATTGATCTCGCACCTAAGAAGCCGTGGGGAGTCCGCTATGACGCGGGCTCCCTTCGGCCGTTAAGAGGGCAGCTTTCGGCTGGCGCTGTGAGGGGCGAATTCGCCCGCCGGTGGCAGTTCCGATATTCTTATTCGGTACGCCTCCTTAGCTCAGCTGGCCAGAGCGTCTGTCTTGTAAACTGAAGGTCACCGGTTCGAATCCGGTAGGGGGCTCTCACCAACCCCGGTGAACGTGCCATATGCCGCATGTTCCCGGGGTTTTTCTGTGCACTGTTCCAGTGAGTTGAGTTATTCTTCGTCAATGGGAGTCACCTACTCGACGGTTTGTGGAGGCGCCGCTGGTTGGTATGGCAGTGCCCAGCGGCCTCCTCGGCGGGCACGATATTCGTGACGTACCCCGCATCGGAAGTTTTATACTCTCGTTTCGTCCAAAGCCGGTTCTTCCGGCGTGGTCGACACATGTATGCGCTCCACCGATAAAGATTAGCTACATGATTTCCTTGCGACAATAGTGTTAGTAACGATATGCGTCGTTGATGCTCTCATGAGAGATCTGCCAGGGTGTCCGCTAACGCCCATATAGGCCAGTTTTGGATTCGTTCTTGGTCTTCATTGGAAAGTAGATTGAAGCAATGCTGAGCTTCCTCGTGATCGGCAAGAAGTATTGCACAAGCGACCTCGAAGAGAGCTGCGTTGTCGAATTCTCCACGAATCGCTCGGCGCTTCAAAAGTCGTATACCGTCTAAGTCTTCTGGCGTCAGAACCGAGTTCCGGAATTTGATTTGCCATCGATTGATTGCGTGATGGGGTAATTCGCCCTGGCTAGAAATCAGCCACTGATTAAGATTCTTGGAAGCGGAGAGAAATCCTTGTTTGCGGGCTTCATCCTTGTCCGCGGCTCGGATCAGATTGAGAACCGTCTGGTTTGCCAGTTCCATCGTTTCGGGGTACTCGGAGATTGACGCATAGGCCTCCACGATGCGGTCCAGGTGTAAATTCAGCACCGATGGGAGTCGGTCGGCTTCAACAATTTCGTAAGGGGTTACGCGACACAGCTTTTCGGTGCCGGTGTTCGCATCATCGTATTGCATGATGAATTGCCGGTTCAGGTCCGGGGCAAAAAGGTCTCGATATGACCACAACCCGGGTGTCTCACCGTGAAGAGCGATTAATTCAACGCCATATGACCCGACAGGCTGGTAAACTCGGCCCGATCGGTCGAAATCCTGTGGAACTTCGATTTTCTTTACAAGGGCGTGATGCAACTGTACAAGCTGCTTTCCTCGCCTGTCGATCAGCGAATCGAGGTCTACAAGTGCAGGGTCAGTTCCGAGGTAGCCAAACAGCTCGTGTAGGGTCTGTAGATACGCAAAATGCTCTTGGAGTTCTTGATCCTGGCCGGTGGGGTGCAGTTCCACCCCTACTTCTGCGTCGTTGATTCTAAAATTGCCACGCTCCTGACACGCAAGCAGGAACCCTAAGTCGTTGAACCGGCCTCGCAGGCTGTTTTGCATGGATATAGTGATTGATCCAACGGGCTGATCTGGGGTTTCAGTTCTTCGAATGCTGAGTCCAGGGCTTAGCTGCAATTCCACGGTTTCCTTGTCGATTCGACGACGCACCGGACCGTGGAAAGTGAACGGGCCGCAGCTAACAGTCAGGTCGGTTCGTTCTCCAATGTACGACTCGGGAACGATCACGAATTCAGCTTTCAACGGGGCCGCGGCAATTGCGTCCGAACTGTATTCCAGCGTGTAATCGATCTCGGAATACTTCAATGTGACGGGGGCGCTAAGGTCTAATGCGCCGTCGGTATAAATCGTGAGCTCGCCTGGCTGTTTCAGTAGCGCGGCGTCAAGTCGTAACTCTGGGGATTCCTTCTTAGTCTGCAGAGCGAAATTTACAATCCTTTCCACCGCATTAGCTTCTGACGGAAACTTCTTAAGCAGAATGGAAACTGTTTTCTTGTCGGACCCTGCCTTGTCGAGCAGATCCTGAATCTTGTAAGGATTCAGAATGATATAGAAAGGTTTGCGCTGGTTCGTGTCACCAATCAGAAAAACAACGAAGTACAAGACCCCTGAGGTTTTTATGTAGCCCCTCAAGTCTTCCGTGGATATTGAGAACGACCGTTTGATCTTCGTCTTAGTTGAAACGCGGCGGCCTTTGACCTGGACGTCTACTCGTCCTCGGAAGGTGGCTTTCTTGTAATTTTCATCGTCATGTAGGTCAATGTACCCATCGGTCAACAATGTCTTGTCATTGGTAGTGATAACGGGGTTTAGATGCGGACATCGTGCAAGGATATCGCTGATTTGGTTCACAGCTAGTAGCTCCGCGCTCATAATTTCCATTATGCCCGGATAAAACGGCGCATGGTAGAACGGGATTAAACGGCCAAGGGACACATTTCGACAATAAGAATGCGGTTGAACAGCAATCTGCCGCTGCGTTTGACACCGGTCAGGCCGATGATCCTCATAGTGTTCCTCTCGTCGCGGGGCTGTTTCAGTGCCCTCGAAGGTTTCTATGCACGGGTTCGGCTGACGGATGTCACTTTTTGGTCGGCTTCTTTTTCCCGCCCAGCAGGCTTTTGACGACGGCGGACTCGCGGAAGGTGCGCTGGGCGCGGCGGCGGGCGTCGGTCAGGTTGCCTGAGGCGGTGCTCATTTCCACCGGGCAGGTGTGATTGGCGTCGATCGAGTAGCGGCGGCGGCATTCCGGGCACTCCTCGACCCACACGTTGACCGCGGGGCGGATGAACTTGTTCCAGGTGGCGTGCGGGTTGGTGGAGCTCAGGAACTCCTTGGCCACCTGCGGTTCGACCAGCCGGCCGATCACCTTGCCCACGTAGTTCACCGACAGGATCTTGGTGACCGAGTCGTAGGCGATGTCCTTGTACGCGCCGCCGAACAGCGACTTGCCTCCGGAACGGGTGCCGGTGCGCGCGCTCTTCTCCCGTCGGCGGTCCAGCAGGTTGCCGACCTCCTCCAGGGCGACGGTGGGGCGACGGGCTTCCAGGACGGCTGCGACCGCTTCGGCCGCCTGGTGGCCGCCGGAGCTGGCCCCGTGCTTGCCCAGGGTGGTGGTCTGCCATTCGCCGCTGGCGGTCTTTACCGCGCGCACCCACGAGTGCAGGGTCGCGCCGGAGGCGGTTTTCATTTCGATCGGGATGTCCAGCACCTCGTCGTTGATCGCCTTGGCGAACTCCTTGATGGCGGTGGCCGAAGGCATGCGCAGCTCAATGCCCGAGCCCTTGTAGGTGCGCAGCACGGTGCGCCGGTACCCGCCGGAGGAGTCCCCGGCCAGCTTGGCCTTGGTCCAGTCATCGGGCATCTTGTGGATTTCCTTGCCGGCCTCCTGGTAGTCGGCCAGGTAGGCGGACTTCTCCCAGAACTCGCGGGCGGTCAGCTTGCGCCCACCGTCCCGGACTTCCCTCCTGGCCGGGACGTATCCTTCGCCGGCCAGGGCGGCCAGGCGCAGGTCGGTGGAGTCCTGCAGGGCGATCTTGGCTGTGTTTCGTCAAGTTTAAGTAGGCCATTAAAGCTCTCAAAAGTAGGCCACTTCAGCACCGTTTTAGGCCATTTCAGCGGCATCGCCCCGATGCTGGCTCACGCTCTCGTCCGAGGTGAGCCAGCACCCTTGTGGCCGAGCTGGCCAGGGAGGGGCACTGCGGTGGGCTAGCCACCGTTTCAGCTGTGGCCCAGAAAGGCCGGAACATGCTGCTGTACAGGTGCGTTATCTCATCAACGCGTTCTTCACCCGGTAGGACTGGCCACGGAACTGCAGCAGCCTGCCGTGATGCACCAACCGGTCGATCACCGCCGCGGCCATGTTCTCATCGCCAAAGACCATGCCCCACCGTTTGAACTCCAGATTCGTGGTCAGCAGCAGGCTACGCTTCTCATAGCCGTCGGCAATGACCTGGAACAGCAACCGGGCACCTTCATCGTCAATGGGCAGGTACCCGAACTCGTCAACGACCAGCAGCTGGTTCTTGGCAATGGAGGCCAGCTCCTTATCCAGCCGGCCCTCGTCCTTGGCGCGGCGCAATTGCATCACTAACCCTGCGGTGGTGAAGAACTTCGTCGCGATGCCCCGCTGGCACGCAGCCACCGCCAATGCGGTCGCTAAATGGGTTTTACCGGTACCCACATCTCCGAACAGGATCAGGTCCTGGGCGTGGTCCAGGAAATCCAAATCCACCAGCTGTTCCCGCCCGTAATCCGACGGGAAGGTAATCGCGCTGAAGTCATACCCATCCAGCGTCTTCATTGCTGGCAGCTTCGCGGCGCGCAGCAACCTGGCCCGACGTGATTCAGCACGTGAGGCCTGTTCGGCCATGAGTAGCTCATACAGGAACTCACGCTGCTTCGGGGTGCCCTTACGGGCGAATTCATCCATCACGCTGCTGGTCAACGACGCAGCGCGTCCGGCCTCGACCAGCTCATCAATCTCGATCACGCTCATGCTGCCGGCACCCCCTGCGCGGCGGCACCAGCAGGCTGCTCAACCAGCTGGTCATAGACCCCCAGGTCAACGATTCCCGCCTCGAACTCCGTGCCCTGGGCAATCCGGCGGGCCAACATCCCCAGCGTCGGCCCGGACGGGTCCCCGCCGTCGGTGACTAGCTGCTCAGCGGTGTCCAACGCGGTCAGGAACCCGGTTGCTGACGAAGCGTCATGCAACGCGGTGAAGAACCGCCGCCGATCAACGGATTCAGCCGTATCAATCCAGTCCCGCACCGGATCAGCGAACTGGGCACGGATTGGTGAATTCGCCCAACCCCCTGGCTTGCGGGCCAACACGCCCAGCACGGTTGAAGGCTCGGTGATCGTTTCCGGGTGCTGCCCAAAGACCCTGGGGAAGGAGCGGATCACCGCTGCGTGCTCATCAAGCAGCTCCACCGTCTCATGCCGCAAGGGTCTGCTGAGGGTTTGGTTGACACCGTGATTTATGCCGCCAGAGCGACGGACTCGATTATTCTAGCCTCGAACTGGACAGGGGGCAGTTTCCCCAGCCTGCGTTGCTTGCGTTTGCGGTGATACTTTCCTTCCACCCACCCCACAATCGCCAGGCGCAGCTGTTGGCGGGTGGTCCACCAGCGCCGATCCAGCACGTTCTTCTGCAACAGGCTGAAAAACGATTCCATGGCCGCATTGTCACCGGCCGCACCGACCCGGCCCATGGATCCGACCAGCCCATGACGTTCGAGGGCCTGGGTGAATTTCCTGGAACGGAATTGACTGCCGCGGTCTGAATGCACCCGAACCCCACGTGGGTGTCCACGGTGTGCCACCGCCATCTCCAGGGCGTTGACCGCCAGCTGGGCCTTCATTCGCGAGTCCATCGAGTAGCCCACGATACGGTTGCTGAACACGTCCTTGATCGCACACAGGTATAGCTTGCCCTCACCGGTGTGATGCTCGGTGATGTCGGTCAGCCACAGCTGGTTGGGCTGCTCGGCGGTGAAATTCCGCTGCACTATGTCATCATGCACCGGCGGACCAGCCGGGGTGCACTTGCGCCGGCGCTTGCTGATCACCGAACGGATGCCCGCTTTGTTGCACAGCCGCCACACCCTGCGCTCGGAGACCTGGTAGCCCAGGTCCTCCAGGTCATCGGCCAGCACCCGGTACCCGCCTTCGGGGTCGTCTTGGTGCAGCTCACGCAGCTTCGCGGTCAGCTCCTGCTCTTCAACATCCCGCGCCGAGACGGGACACTTCAGCCACTTGTAATACGCCTGGGTACTGAATCCCAGGACCTAAGCACGTCACCACCACAGGCACACGTTTCCTGCCTGTTCTGGCGGCCAATTCACGGACGAGCGGGCCCATTATTTTGGGGAGCGGATATGAGGCTGGGACAGGTAGGCCGCGGCCTTGCGCAGCACCTCGTTCTCCATCTCGAGCTCCCGGATGCGCTTGAGCGCCTGGGACATCTCCTTGCGTTCTTCCGGGTCGGTCGACGGTGTCATTCCATGGGAATGGAACCGTGAATCGCGCACCCAGGACTGCAGCGCTGTCCTGGAGATCCCCAAATCATGACAGACCTGCTTCTGGGGAATCCCTGATTCCACCAGCGCCACCGCGTCGCGCTTGAACTCATCAGTGTAGACATTCTTGGGCATTGGATCTTCCTTCGTTTGAGCACCACCTTATCGAGGTGATGCGGTCGAAGTGTCAACCAAACCCTCAGCAGACCCATGGCGTAGCGGCCGGATGCGAATGATGCGGTCATGCTCTCTAGAATATGGCAGATGACCGTCACCCTGGACCGGCTGTTTTGCGGATACGGCACCGTGGTGAGTGTCGCCCAGGTGATCGACGGGATCTACCATCAACTGCGCTGAACTCAGCCGCCTCACGGCACGCCGCATGAGCGGGCGAAAGCCACCTGGGCGCGGAACAAGGCCCTGGCCAACGGCTGGCACAGGATGATGACCGAGGATGTCAGCGAGGCTGCCTAAAACGACGTCATCGAAGCCACCGGAGCGTGCTGCTACGAAGCATTCTTAGCCAACTGTAACCAAACCGTAGTACAAAACGATGGACAAAAAGTGGCGGTCCTCACAAAATAGGATTATCCGATGCGCATGCCTTCAAGAGCCTACCCGGCACGGGCAGCCGCTAGGCCATTTCTTGCTCGTTCGCTGGCGATCTTCGCCCACACGCTTGAAGGGAATGACCATGTCCAAGCACTCGCTTCTCACCAAAATCGGAACCATCGCCGCCTCCGCTGCACTACTCACCCTGGGAATGACCCCAGTCCAAGCCGCCGGCCCACCACCAAACTGGCGGCTTCCATTCCAGAACGGGCAGTCCTGGAAGGCCAACGCCCCGCACGACTTCGAGGGAGAGAAGGGGAGCGCGGCCCAGTGGGGCTCCATCGACTTCGGCCCGCAGAACGGGGCCGCCAACCGGAAGGTTGTTTCCATTGCCGCAGGCAAAGTCTACAAGATTAGCTGCAGCGGGGGATGGTACCTCGGAGTGGATCACGGCAACGGGTGGAAGTCCACCTACTACCACCTGACCAGCCAGCAGTCGGGGCTGATCGGCAAAACCGTCCCCGCCGGCACCTGGCTGGGTGACGCCGGCAACGCGACGCCCTGCGGCGGAAAGTCCTACGCGCCACACGTGCACCTGACCATTCTGAAGGACAACGCGTATACGAATGTGAACAACTTCAAGTTCGGCAACTACCGGATCGTCACGGGATCCGAGACGTACGTCGGCAAGTGGGTCGATGCCAAGACGGGCGCGCTTGTGCTGAACGTCCCGCGGCCGGGGTATATGGTCGGTGCCTTGCGATCCACTACTGCAGCTCCACCACCGTTGAAGAACCTCACGGCCGCACCCAAGCCGGGAACTTGGGCGACCAACAGCGCCCCGGGCCGGATCAACTCGTCGGTGGGCTCCTGGCAGCCCTACCCGGTGGCTGTCTCCCGGCAGTGGCAGCGCAACGGTGCCAATATTCCTGGGGCCAGAGGCAGCTCGTACAGCCTGACCGGCTCGGATTACGGGCGGAAGGTTCGCTTGCGGATGGTCGGGTCCAAGGCCGGATACAACTCGCGGACCGTATACTCCGCCGAGTATTTTGCCGCCAAGGTCGTCAACAAGCCCGCGTACCAGTACGTGAACATCCGCAAGAGCCCCACCGCCAGTTCAGCCTACCTTGGCCGGATCTACGCCGGCAGGATGATTGCCATCCAGTGCTACCAGTGGGGATCCGCGGTGACCGGTCCGTACTCACGGTCGACGATATGGTATAAGATCCCCGGGGCGGGATGGGTGTCAGAAGCCCTCCTGGAAACCAACTCGAACAACCCCGTGGTTCCGCGATGCTAGAAACGGTCTAGCCCGAGCCAGGAACGCTGGAAGACCGTCAGTCCGATCCGGCGCTGACGGTCTTCCATTCTTCGAGCCAGGTTCCGTGGCCGGCGTCGCTGCCTAGTAGTTTTCGGACACGTATTTGTACGCCTTGTCGAACAGGTCGCCCTGGATAGGCAGGCTGTAGTGCTTCAGCACCTTGCGGATCGCACCCCTGACCTGCCGGTCGCCGTTTCGGGTTCTCGCCCAGTTCTCCCAGTCGCGGCTGGCTTCCTTGACCACCTGGTCGATGTCCACGACCACCTTGTCCAGCACCACCGGGGTCCCTTCCGGCTTGTACTCCCGGAAAATCTGGGTGAGCGCCCCGATGTTCGGGTCGGGTAGCAGGTCCAGGCCGGGCCGGCCGGCCGCGTCCTCGGCCTTCTCCGCAGCGGTCAGGTCGGTAGCGATCTCGAGGACGGCCTTCAGCAGATCAATCCCTTCCTTCGCCTTGGTGACCTGCTGCTCGCGCAGGCGATCCAGGCGTTCGGCGATCGACTGGTAGGCGGGGTGGCTCCCGTTGGCTCCCTGGAGCCGTTTCTTCAGCCGGCTGGCGATGGTGTCAAGGACTTCCTCAGCCGAGACGGTGACGGGCTCGCCTGGTGTCGGCTCCTTAATTGCCCCGGTTTCCACGAGAAGGCGGATAGTTACGTGGTCAGCGATTACCAAGTCCGCCCCGTACTTCTTCACGCTCACATCCGAGATCGCGCCGTGCACCAGCTGCATGGTCTTGGCTCCCAGTTGCTCCCACAGCAGCGGGGTGCCCGTGTCGGCGGGGGTCAGGTACTCGTACACCCTGGCCAGCCACCGGTAGTCGGCCTTGTGCTGCTCCAGGCGCAGGTTCGGCCAGGCCGACTCCCACAGGCCTTGGAGCATTTCAAACTGGAGTTTGAAATCGTTCTCCTGGTCCGCGTCCGGCAGCCGGCGGGACACCTCGGTGAGCGTGTCGAACGAGAAATCGGTGCGGTCGATCCCCACGAAGCGCACCAAGGTGACCTTCAGTTCGGCTTCAAACAGGTCCACCAAGGATTCCGCGTCGATCTGCTTGCGGGCGGCCTGCGGGTTCGCCGGGTGCATCGCGCGCGCGAACCCCTCACCCAGGCCCACGTAGTCCACGATCAGCCCGTTGAGCTTCTCCTGCTTGGTGACCGGGTGACGCCAAGTCCGGTTGGTGCGGGTGATCGTCTGGAACAGGGTGTGCAGCTTCATCGGCTTGTCCAAGTACATGACGCCCTCAATGGGCGCATCGAACCCGGTGCCCAGCTTGGAGGTGACGATCAGGAACTTCAGCCTGTCGCCGTGCGCGCGGAACCGGTCCAGCAGCTGCTCCTCCTCCGACTCGGCGAGCCGGTAGGGGTGCATGCGCGGGTCATCCTTGGAGTTCACGCTCATCACCACGCCGGCCTCATCCGGTTCGCCCTCGCCGGCCCGCTCCTTCAGCTGCCGGGTGAGCTCCTCATGGTAATCCACGCATAATCCGCGGTCGTAGACGACCACCTGGGCTTTCATCCCCAGCGGGTCAACAGTCGAATAGAAGTGCTCCACCATGTCGGCAACCACTTTGCGCACCCGTTCGGGGTTGGCGAAGAAGGTGCGGGTCCTGGTCGCCTGGGCGGCCAGCGTGTTCTTCTGCTCCTCGGTCAGCCCCTCATCGTCGGCCAGGTCGTCAAACGCCTGGTCCAACTCCTCCTTGCGCACATGGAAGTCCACCAGGCGCGGGGCGACGTGGATGGGCACCGTGGTTCCATCCGCAATGGAACGGTCCGAATCGTAGGTGTTCAAGGCGTGCCCCGGGTCGTCCGGGTCGCCGAACAGTTCGAAGGTGTTGCGGTCCTCATCGGCGATGGGGGTGCCGGTGAACCCGAAGAACCGGGCGTTGGGCAGGGCAGCGCGCAGGTGCTTGCCCAGCTGCCCCTCCTGGGTGCGGTGCGCCTCGTCCACCAGCACGATGATGTTCTCCCGCTCCGACAGCAGCCCCGCCTGGTTGAACTTGTGCACGGTGGAGAAGATGACACCGCGCCGGTCGGCGGCCAGCAGGCGGCGCAGCGAATCCGAATCCTCGGGGGAGACCGTGGATTTCAGGCCAGCCCGGGTAAACTGGTTGGCCATCTGGGTGATCAGCTGCACCCGGTCTGCGATCGCCAGGATGGTCGGGTTGCGCAACGCCGGCTCCTGGGTGAGGCGCATGGCGGCGAACAGCATGGCCAGCGTCTTGCCCGACCCCTGGGTGTGGTGAATCAGCCCCTGCCGTTTGGTGCCGTGCAGGGCACGATCCAGGATCGCGTTCACCGCCTCCACCTGCGGGTAGCGCGGCACGATCTTCACCAGCACCGGCGGCCTGCCGGACACCCGGTGCACCTCATAGATGGTGAAGTCCCGGATGATGGACAGGACCATGGCCGGGTTCAGCAGCAGCTCCACGCTGCGGGCGACCCGCTCCCAGCCGGACATGAGCGGGTCATCGGTGGTGGAACCCCACATGTTCCAGGAGTCGATGGGCTGGCGGATCGACCCGTACCGCAGTTCGCGCCCGTCGGTGGCCACCGAGAACGCGTTCGGGACGAAGAATCCAGGGCGCTTGGTTTCGTAGATGTCGTGGATGTCCCGGGCGGCGTTCACCCAGGTGACTTTGTGGTTGAACCGGGTCTTGGTCTCGATGACCACCACAGGGATCCCGTTGATCCACAGCACCAGGTCGAACCGGCTGGTGTCCCCCGGAGCCCCGAAGGTCACCTCGTCGGAGACGATGAAGCTGTTGCGGTCCGGGTTCTTGAAGTCCATCAGGGTGATGGTTCGGAAGTCCTCGGTGCCCAGGAACTGGTGGGTTTTGCGTCCCTGCAGCCAGGGCAGCAGCGCCTGGCTGGTGGGTACCAGCCCGTCCTCGTGCACGTTGAGGATGACCCGCTGCAGGTCGTCAATGATCTCCTGGCCGCGCGCGGGTTTCTCGGCGATGACCGGGTTCAACCTGGCCAGCGCGGCGGTGAGCTCACCGGTGAGCAGCACGTCCTCCGTGGCCCGGGCCAGCTGGTTGCCCGGCACGTGCTTCCAGCCGGCCTTCACCAGCAGATCCAGCACCGGTGCCTGCACCGTGTTCGCCTCGTTGAAACCCGCCATCAAAACCCCTTGACCAATCAGCTACCCGTCAGCATACGCAAAAACCAGCAACCACCATGCGCTCATTACGACACCGACGCGGTTGGAATCACCAAGTCGTACGCCTCCGGAATCTCGTGAGCACCCGACAGCAGCGCGGTCAGCAGCTCCGACCGAAGGGTGCGCAGGGACCTGGAGTGCTCTGCCGCTAGTTGCCTCGCATTTTGCAATTCCTCTGCGACTCGTGACGCTGCTACCCGGTCGCTGCGAGTCAACCACGGAATTGTCATGCTATTCCACTTGGACTTCGAGACGATCGGCATTGTCGAGACCCCGGCCTCGGTTGCTATGGCGGACTGAAAATAGTCACTCGAAAGCATCAATGCCACAAACCTAGCAGCGGATTCATCCATCCCTGTGATGGCATTAATTTGCTGATTGAAGGTTGCTTCTTCAGTCGTCACGCCAACTTTCCCGACGGATGCTCCGATGCAAACCTGAAGAACAGCCCCAGCCGGCACAGATCGACCATTCTTGCTGGCACCGGCCTTGCTTACGAAGCGAGTGTATCGAGAGACATCTGCACCAGACTTGTCTAGATCCGACGGAGTTACAAATGGCACGTCATTCGTTGCCCAGAAATCTTCGTTTTTGGTCGATGGAGTGGCACCCGTGACTGTTTTGCCAAGTTTTTCGATTTCAACGAAGTTATTTCCGGTTAGCCACAAAGAATTGGCGATTTCAAGCCGTGTCCTACTGATGTCGCTTTCCAAATCCTCGGCCGCTTCGATGGTGTTGTCCAGGGCACCGATCAGATCAACGATTCGACGCTGCTCGGCAAGAGGCGGGAGAGCAACAGGGATGGACTCGAAGGCCCCCACCGACAAGGTTTTACGGCGCAACACCGACCCTGTGCAGCGCTCAGCCATCGCATCGTGAAATGACGGAAACGTCGTGAGAAGCGCCATGAAACATGGCAGGATTCTACCCGTGTCCAGCCTGAAGACGGGAAACGTCTGAGGTGTGACAAATGCGCCTTCAAAATCCTTCGTGACCACAGTCGAAGGGGCCTCGAAAGCGGTGATCGTGCGGTATACCAAGTTGTCCGACTCTAGCCTCATGAGCTTCGTGAACTTCATAGAGTCCCCGCGAATAGGCGCTCTTCGCGCCAGCCCCCAGCCGCTTCTCTGAACCCCAACTATCTCGTACTCGGAGGATGGCTCAACAGCTGTAAAGTCGGTGCGCTTGGAGATTAGGTCACCCAGCCGCACGGTTTCCCAGTTAGAAGTCATAGCCGGCCGCCTTCAGTCGCTCGGCCAGGACGGCTTCAGCCGCGGCGAGCCGTTCCCGGGATTCCTTGTAGTCAATGAGTGCTTCCTCCACATTGGCTTCAGCGACGGTTTCGTTTTTGAGGTAGCGGCCAATGTTCAGGTCGAACCCGTTGTCCTCAATTTCGGCCAGGTCGACCAGGCGCAGGCTCAGCCCTTCTTCACCGTCGATGTCCACGCCTTGCTTGTAGGCGGCGTCGATCACCTTGATGTCCTCGTCGGACATGCTGTTCTGGTTCTTGCCGGATTGAACCCGTTCGCTCGCGTCAATGAACAGTACCTTGTTCTCACGCTCGGCCGGCTTGCGGTCGCGGAACACGAGGATCGCCACCGGGATGCTGGTCGAGTAGAACAGGTTGTTCGGCAGGCCAATGACGGCTTCGAGGATATTGTCGCGCACCACCGCTTCACGGATGCGCGCCTCGGCGCCACCACGGAACAGGGTGCCGTGCGGCATGACCACCCCGACCCGGCCGGTGCCGGGCTTCATGGTGGCGATCATGTGCTGGATCCATGCCCAGTCGCCGTTCTTCGCCGGCGGGACGCCGTACTTGTTGCGCCCGTACGGATCCTTCACCCAGTCGGCGGCACCCCAATTTTGGAGTGAGAACGGCGGATTTGCGATGACGATGTCGAAGGTGCGCAGCGCGTCGCCGTCCTTCAGCTTCGGGGAGCCGAAGGTGTCACCGCGGGCGATGGTGAAGTCCTCCATGCCGTGCAGGAAGAGGTTCATCTTGGCGATCGCACTGGTGGTCAGGTTGACCTCCTGCCCGTACAGGCGCAGGGTGTGCGGGTTGCCGCCGGCCGCCTTGATCGCGGCCACGGTTTCGACCAGCATTCCGCCGGAGCCACAGGCGGGGTCGGCGATGCTGTCCCCGTGCTGCGGGGCCAGCAGCTTCACGAGCAGGTGCACGACGTGGCGCGGGGTGAAGAACTCGCCGGCCTTCTTGCCGGAGGCTTCAGCAAACTCACGCAGCAGGTATTCGTAGGCGGAGCCGAGCATGTCCCCGGACACCGAGTCCGGATCCAGCCGCACCGAGTGGAAGGTGTTCAGCAGCGCGGTGAGTGCCGACTGGGGGAGCCGGTCCTGGTTCGCCCAGTTCACATCCCCGAAGACGTTGGCCAGGGACTCGGGGTTGGCCAGCTGCAGCTGCTTGAGCACGGTTTGCAGCTTCTCGCCGGTGCCGGAGGTGGTCTCGAAGACGTCCGCCCAGTGGCAGCCGTCGGGGATGACGAACGGGTGGTAGTCGGCCTCGGCCTCGTCGGTGAGTTCATCGCCGAAGTCGGCGACCGCCTGGGCGTGCTGGTAGTCCCAGTTGTCGCTGATCCATTTGAAGAACATGACCGGGAACACGTACGCCTTGAAGTCGCCGGGATCCACCGGCCCGCGCAGGGCATTGGCGGCCGCCCACAGGGTGGATTCCAGCTGCTGCTGGGTGAGGTGACCTGGTTCAGTGGGTGCGAGTGTCACTGGGCTTCCGTGCTCCTTTGGCCATGTCCACGAAATTCCGCGGCTGTTTCATTCCATCATGCCAAACTCCTGCGAGAAGGCTCGATTATGGACTGTCCCTCATGTATTGAGTCGGCCCGACAGCTGGCGACTCAAAGCAATTCGGTAACTAAGTGTCCGGGGTGTTGTCCGGCTGCCCCAGGCACCTGGACAACAAAATCCGGCCCAACTTCCGCGGGATTCCACGGCTAAATGAGCGCCTGCCCCAGAAACCCCAGCTACCCGGCGGAAAACAACACCCCCTAGAGGGATTTGATGGAAAGTGAATCAACAATCCGTTCCCTCTAGGGGACGTGTGTTTAACCGGACAAGTGGGGCAGATGAGGCGCCAGTTAATGCTATTTAACTAATATTCCTTATATATAAAGGTAAGTAGTAGTAGAGGGGGCCTTGTTCTTCTTGTCCGAAAACGTGTCCGAAAATCTTTCGGACTGGGGTAACTGGGCCAGGAGTATAGCCAAAGGAGATACTCGGCGGGCAATGATGCCCGAAATGAGCCCAGCCCATATTTCGCCGCATAAACGGGGGAGAGCCTGAACCGTCCTGGGGCAGGCGCTAACGACAAGGAATCCCCGTGCTTGCACAACGGATCATCAAGGACGCCTGGGCCTTCTTGGCCGCCGCGTTCCTCATCCTCGCCGTCATCGAGATTTTCTCGCTAGACCTGTACTTCATCATGCTCGGCGTCGGCGCACTGACAGGCGCGGCAGCCGATTTTGCCGGTGCTCCCGCATGGCTTCAGGTCGTCCTGTTCGACATGGCCTCCATCGGCATGCTTTTTCTCTGTCCGGCCGATCGCCATGCGTCACCTGCGCAAGTCGCCGGACGACGCGCGCACCTGCGTTGAACGCATTGGAGTCTCCGAGGCGAACATCATGCAGGACGTCACCGAGACCGCGGGCCTGGCCAAGACTGACGCGCGTCCAGCCGTTCGGGTCGGCTCCCGCCCAACTGTTGCTTGTCCTACGTTGGGTGATCACGCCGTAACAGTTGGGTTGACCCGCACCTGGTGCCAAGCGTACGAGCAAGCATAGCCGGCGCTGAGCAGGTGCGGGCCTCACCTCACCAGTCCGGTTCGTTCTCCGCGTGGCGCGTAGCCCATACCGGAACGGGAACTGTCACCGGGGCAGCGGCAGGCTGCGTGGCCGGGGTGGCCTGCCGTGGGCTGCCCGCGCGATTATCGCGCTGGCCGGATAGTCGCAGCGGCACGCTACGCGGGACCCCGATTTCTGCGAGGTATGGAGCAACCTCCTCAGGCTCAATGAGTACTGCTTGGAAGCCCTGAACGGTGCCCCCATCCGTGTAGGAGAGACCGAAGCCCGGGCGACCTGAGAAGAGGTCGGAGATTTCCTCGCTCGCCTGGGCGGCCATTTCACCGGGGAACAGCATGCCCAGCGCCTCACGGGAAGGCAGGCGGGCGGGGGAGACAAGTTGCACCACGGTGCCCATCCGCTCGCGCACCTGACCTGGCAGGTCGGTGGCATCCGGCCGCTGGGTGAGGATGAGCAGGTGGATGCCGGCAGAGCGGGCTTCACGCGCGATCATGGCGACCTTACCCTGGATCCGGGCCACGTTGGAGGAATGCGCATTCCAGTCGTCCAGCATTTCCTTAACCACTGGGCTTGCTTTTGGGTCACCAGAAGGCTTCTTATCAACCGCGATGAGCCCAGCCCACTCGTCAATCACCACTAGCCAGGGACGAATGCTCCCGGCGGGCAGATCCTGCCAATTTTCAGCCCCAGCCTGGTCGATCACCTCTACTCTGCGGCGCACCTCCGCGTACACGGCATCCAGGGCTTCGGCGGCTTCCTCCACAGAGTCCACCGCTCTTCCGGCCAAGCCGCCCCGCGTCCCCTTTGCTAGCCTGCCCATCCCCATGGGTCATGCTTGCCTTTCTAAAAGTGGTGCAGTCGCTCCCCAGCTCACCGCCCCATCTTGAGCCAGCTCCCCAGCGGCTCTACAGGTACTAAGGGGGATAGATCGAATTCGGTTCACGCGTTGTAAAACACCTAGTCAATCTTTCTTCCTGCGTTCAGGGCTGTCAGGGCACTGATCCGGTCAGGTGCAGTTTTTGGTCGCTGAATGTAGTGGGCGAGGGTGGTGCGCGAGTCCGTGTGGCGCAGCTGTGCCGCGGCGGCCTCAATCCCGTGGGATTCGCTGACGATGGTGGCGACAGCCCGCCGGAAGGCGTGCGGATGGATATAAACCGGCAGCTTGTGGTCGCTCTGCTCCAGAATCGTTTTTAGGGACCTGCGGATCGCCGACGGTGCGGTGAAGGTGCCGCGAGCGGTGGCAAAAACCGGATCGTCCAAGCCCTTGTACTCTGTGACCTCGTGAATCCGGGCAAGCATTCTGGTGATCTCAGGACCTATCCGTAGGTAGCCCTCGGAGTTTGCGGTCTTTGGATACGTCTGACGGACCAACCGGCTGTTTTCATCCAGTGTTCCGCAAATGTGGATAGTGCCAGCGGTCAGATCCACGTCCCGCCAGCGCAGGGCCATGACTTCTCCAATTCGAGCCCCGGTTTCCAGCATGAGCTCGGTGGCGTGAATCACGCGCGGGTGAGGCGGCCTACCGGGAAAACCCTTTCCTGCAACCCGCTCGTGCAGGATCTGCCGCAAAATCGCGAGGTCACTCGGAGAAGGCGCCTCCACCGGGGTCACACCCTTGGTAAGCAGCCGCACGTGGTCAAAAACGTTGTCCCGCCCCGCGTAGACCCCCAGACGCATCGCATTACCCATGGCGCGGGAGAGGAGTCCCTTGACGTGCCGAGCCCGGGTGGCACCCTCCAAGGTGGTGGGATCAATGAGTGTCAGCAGCTGTGCCTGGGCGTGAGCCACGGTGAGCTCATGCAGGCGTACGCCGCCCAGCAGTCGGAGCGCATGATCTGCCGAGTTCCTGTACGGCCTCAGCGAGGACGTGGTGATGGCTTTCTGCCCGGTGGTGCGCGCTTCGGGGCTCTTGACTTGCAAGGACGCGAGGTAGAGCTCGACTATGTCCTTGACGGTTGGCATTTCACTGGAGGAAGCGACACCGTTGCGCAGCCGGTCCGCGTGTTTGGCGCGCAAGCCCAGCTCGGCGGCGGTTTTTGTGCGCCCCTGGGCGGTGAGGACCCGCCGCGTGCCGCTGGTGTCGCGGAAGGCACCACGAGCCGTCCACTGCTTCCGCCCGGAATCGTCAGTCGAGGAGGTCACCGCGGTCACGGAAAGCTCGCCCGGCTGCAGTGCACGGCGCCCCATTATGCCGCCGCCTTGTCAGAGAGCAGGCCCTCTACATATGCGAGGACCTCATCGCGCTTGTAAAGAACCCGGTTCCCCACCCGGGCGCAGCGAGGGCCCCTCCCTGTGCTGGCCCAGTTCGCCAGGGTCTGGGGACGCTGCCGGAGCAGGAGTGCGGCTTCGGCACGGGTCAAGTAGACGGGCAGGGCATCGGCCTGCGTGGGCAGGCTCTGTGATGGTGATTCGGTCATAAGCCTACTAAGGGGCGGGGTTCGATTTCGGTTCACTCGCGACTTCTGCTCGACGTTTACTCGACGTTTTGGAGCGAGGGTCGCCGGTAAGCGCCGGTAACTTGCGGTAATCGTCCGTGAGTACTTCTTCCTTGTCATCTCGCGGTTTAGCGTGTCGATCCCCGATATTTCGGTGGCGCGGAATCAGGTGTTTTGCCTCGCTGTGTAAACTGAAGGTCACCGGTTCGAATCCGGTAGGGGGCTCTCTTCACCCCGGCGAGCATGCGCGTTCGAGCATGTTCCCGGGGGTTTTGCTTTTCCCTTTCCCAACGCTCACCCTTCCCGCCATTAGGGCTGACTTGAGCGTGCAGGGCTGGCCCTCTGACGTCCGGTAACCATCGCGTTCGCCGCCCGAGGGACATCGGTACCCTGAGAGAATCCTCAAAAATCTGGAAGATCTGAATCTTCGCGGCTATCTTCTCCCTACACCTGCCGTTGTTGTGGCAACCGTTCTTGCGTTGCTGCTCGTAGTCGGTTCCACTCACACGCAGCGTGACTGATGGGGACATTCTGGAAGTTGCGAGTTGTGGAGGTTAGGACAAATGCCAGGTCGAGTCGCCCGGTCGCGTACCGCACAGCGGGTCTCGGAACTGATCGGAACCCGCCATGGTCGCCAATACCTGCAGCAACACGGTTGGATGCCGGGCATGCCGGTCATTATGACCGGGCCCCGGGAACCACTGGATGATGTGATGGGGTTGGTCTCCGTCCACGAAGGACCGAGCCTGGTCGCAATGATTGACCCAATCAGCGACCAGTTGCGGTTTCTGCATGTTTCATTGCCTACCCCAGTCCTGCAGGTAGTAGGACTGGAAGCCCCTGGAACCATAATCAGTTCCTTCTTTGACCGGGCCAGGCGAAGCGGTTCGGTTACATTTCGGGTGAAGTACTGGCCTTACAGTGCGGTCGCCCATGCCCTGCCGCCCAGGTTTGCCCAGCCACTGGTCGCACCGACCGCCGCAACCACTAGGGCACAGATGGTGGAACCACAACCGTTCGGCGCGAGCTTGTCGGCCCGTTCCTAAGCGTTCGGGAGCCGATGTGAGGAGCTGAGAAACCGACTTTCTGCGGAACCCGGTGCCCCACTTCGACCAAAGACAGCGCTCGTGTACGTCCGGGGCGCTCGCCGGAAGCTGGTTCGAAGACAAAAGTGTGCTGAGAACAACCCGCATGCGGTGGTGCCGCAGGCTCAGCGGGGGAGTTGACTCGGTATTCTGGAAGCCGGCGTAAGCCCGAAACCTTCTTCGAGCAAAGGACGAACGATGGCCGGTGGACTGGTAGCACTCCTCGACGACATCGCGGCTCTGGTCAAGCTGGCCTCCACCTCATTGGACGATGTGGCCTTGGGCGCCGGAAAGGCCAGCAGCAAGGCGCTGGGTGTCGTGGTGGATGATGCCGCGGTCACCCCGCAATATGTGGCCGGAATTTCGCCCAAGCGCGAGCTGCCGATCGTGTGGAAGATTGCGCTGGGCTCAATCCGCAACAAGCTGCTGATCATCCTGCCGCTGGCGCTGCTGCTCTCACAGTTTGCCCCCTGGGCGCTAACCCCCTTGCTGATGCTGGGCGGCACCTACCTTGTCTTCGAAGGGGCGGAGAAGGTGCTGGAATTGTTGCACATCATCCGCCACCACGACCCGGTGTCCGGCGAACAGGTGCGCGATGAAAAGTCGATCATCGGTGCCGCGGTGCGCACGGACTTGATCCTGTCTGCGGAGATCATGGTGATCTCCCTGAACGAGGTCGCCGCCGAGGGCTTTTGGATGCGCACCATGATCCTGATCGCGGTGGCCCTGGGCATGACCATTGTGGTGTACGGGGTGGTCGGGCTGATCGTGAAGATGGATGATGTCGGTCTGCACCTGGCCCAGCGCACCTCCCACTTCCTGCAGTTGATCGGCCGGACCCTGGTCAAGGCGATGCCGGTGATCATGTCCGTGCTGGGCAAGGTCGGTGTGGTGGCCATGCTCTGGGTTGGCGGACACATCATCCTGGTCGGTCTGGACGAGCTGGGCTGGCATGCCCCCTACGCGCTGGTGCACCACCTGGAACTGGCGGCCGCCGGAGCCACCGGCTCCGCTGGTCCGGTTATCGGGTGGCTGGTGAACACCGGGCTCTCCTGCGTCGCCGGACTGCTGGTGGGCAGCGTCGTGACTGGCATCGTGCTGGGGATCCGCCGGATCCGCCAGGGCCGCAGCGCCCAGCAAGCCTAATCCCGGGCCCCGTGCGGTGACATCCGCAGGGGCGCGGTGAACCTGGTTGTGGATAGGATTGGTCGGATACGGCCGTTGCCGCACTCGCCTTGCGGTCGGGAACGGAACCGGGCCGCCGGATGGGGCAGAACCGGGCTAAAGTGTCGGCGAGCCATGGAAAGATCAAAGCGTGTTGAGCAGTGAACAAGTAAAGGCAGCAGCCGCGGCCCGGCATGGGCGCGGCGCCTACTTCACCCCGGAACCCATAGCACGCTTCATGACCGGCTGGGCACTGGACCAGGGTGCTCGCCGGGTCCTGGAACCTTCCTGCGGAGAAGCACAGTTCCTGACCGTCGCGCATGAACTGCTTGATGACGGGCGCGGGGCCGCCAGCCTGCACGGCATTGAACTGCATGAGCCGTCGGTGCACGCCGCCGAACGGATCCTGGCCGAGCACGGGGCCAGCGCGCAAATCCGCTGCGCTAACTTCTTTGAGGTCACCGGTCGCCAGGACATGGACGCGGTGATCGGCAACCCGCCCTACGTGCGCTACCAGCTGCACCGCGGGGCCGACCGTGAGCTCTCCCGCCGCGCGGCCCGGGCGGCCGGGGTGGAGCTGAACGAACTGGCCTCGGTGTGGGCCGCATTCGTGGCCCACGCAACCACTTTCCTGCGGCCAGGCGGACGCCTGGCGCTGGTGCTGCCCGCCGAGCTGATGTTTGTGAACTACGCGGCCCCGGTGCGCGCCATGCTGCTCGAACGCTTCAGCACCGTCAGCCTGGTGCTGTTCCAGGAGCGGGTGTTCGCCGACGCCCAGGAGGAAGTGGTGCTGCTGCTGGCCGACGGGTACGGGCAGCCGGGCAGCGGGGCGTTCCGGCTGCACCAGGTGCACAACGCCCTGGGCCTGCAAAGCCTAGAGCCCGGGGTGCTGCATCCGGTGAGTGACCCGGCCGAACGCTGGACCAGTTCGCTGGCCTCCCTGGAAGCGCGCGGCATCTACGACACCGCACTGGCCAACGCCGAATTCGTTCCGCTGCAGACCTGGGGTGAAACCTCCCTGGGGGCCGTGACCGGGAACAACAAGTGGTTTACGCTCAGCGAGCCGGACGTGGCCGAGCTGGGGCTGGCCGAGCAGGACCTGATCCGCATTTCCCCACCGGGTTCCCGCCACCTTCGCGGACTGGAACTGGGGCAGGAGGACTGGGAGAGGTTGCGTGAGCACGGTGCAGCCACCTACTTGTTCCGCCCGCAGGGCTCTGCCTCCCCGGCGGGTCAGGAGCTGATTTCCGCCGGGCAGCAGATGGGCGTCGACTCCGCATACAAGTGCCGGGTGCGCACCCCCTGGTGGCGGGTTCCGATCCTGGCGGTGCCGGATCTGTTCATGACCTACATGAACGCCGATACCCCCAGACTGACCACGAACCATGCCCAGGTGCATCACATCAACTCCATCCACGGGGTCTACTTGGGGGCGGATGTGCGTGAGGTGGGCCGGGAACTTTTGCCGCTGGCGTCCCTGAACACGCTGACCATGCTGGGCGCCGAGATTGTGGGTCGCTCCTATGGCGGGGGGATCCTGAAGCTGGAACCCTCGGAGGCCGACCGGCTGCCGGTGCCCAGCCCACACCTAGTCCAGGAACACGCCCCGGCGCTGCGTGCCATTCGGCCGGAGGTTGCCAGGCTGCTGCGGGCCGGACAGAAGCTGCAGGCCAGCGCGCTGGTGGACGAGATCGTGCTGGGCCGGATGCTCGGCCTGGACGCGGCGGCCCGCTGCTGCCTGGAGGACTCCCGCACCCATCTGCTGCAGCGGCGCAAGCTGCGCGGCAAGGCGGTGCGGAAGGCGCAGGCCAACATCGGGCACGCGGTGCGGGCAGGGAAGAATGCCGAGACCGGAATGAACAACTCCAACGGCAGGGAAACGGGGAACTAGGAACCAGATGGGGCACGAGAAGACGCTGGCCTTTGCCGAATTCGATACGGTGCTCTCCAGCGCCGCCAAGGACTCTCCCTGGTTGCTGGAAGGGGCCGTGCAACAGCAGTTCCAGCCGTCCTACTCGCTGCTTGAACAGTTGCTGAGCATCCCGGTGCGATCCAAGGCCGTCACCCGCTCCGGCCGCTTTGCCCAGGCAGTGGATGCGTGGCTGGCCCACGAGCTGCGGCGTGCCGGGTTCGATCAGGATCTGGTGTGGCCGCGCACCGAGGCGCCGCGGGTGCTTTCCTCCGACATCCTGGACCTGCTGCGCCGGCTGCCCGAACGACTGGCCGAGGAAGTTCACGAGGCGATCCTTGCCGGCAAGGCCGGCAGCACCGATGCCCGGATCCTGGGTCGGGCCTACATGAAGCAGACCGATGTGGTGATGACCCACTGGTCGCGGGGCCCGGAACTGCTGCTGAGCACCAAGGCAATGACTTCATCGTTCGGGAAGAACCTGGCCAACCGCTACGAGGAAGCGTATGGGGACGCCGCCAACCTGCGCGCCCGCTACCCGTTGGCTGCCGTGGGCTTCTACTTCGTGCAGCGAGCCACGATCCTGCGCACCGAACCGGCCGCGTTCCGCCGCACCGTGGATATGATCCGCAAGCTGCGTGATTTCGGGGACGGCTACGGCTATACGGCCACCGGTCTACTGCTGGTGGACTGGGATGAAGCCGACCCGAACCCTACCGTGCAGGTGGAGCACGACGCGGTGCCCGAAGACGTGGCCACCGAACAGTTCATGGCCACCATGATCGACACCGTGCTGCAGGTGACTCCCATCGACCTGCACGAGGTGGCACGGGCCCGGCGGGACGGGATCCCGGAGCCCGTGTCCAGCAAGGACCCGGCTGCGGACCTGCAGGACCCGCTCTTCTAGCCCCGCTGCTAGTAACCAGCCGGGTGCAGGTCGTGGTCGGTCTGTTGGCTACCGCAACGACACGGCGCGCATCCCAGCGCGTGCGGCACGGTAATGGTCGGCAGGACCGGGTGGACCCTGTCTTGTGCCTGGACCGGCACCGGATCCAGTGAAGGTTGACCGGTTCCAAGGGACAGGGGGAGGCTGTTCGCCCAGTCGCGGGCTGCGGCGGTGGCCTGGTAGATGAACATGCCCTGCCCGTCGAACTCGTACTCGCGCTCCAAGGCCCACAGCTCGGAGCGCTCGTAGAAGGCCCACGACGCCGGATTAGCGGCGTGAATGACGGTGATCGCAGTGCGTCCCGCGTCCAGGGCATGGGCCAGCCGCATCTCGGCGACCCGCTGGCGAATGCCCATCCGCCGGTAGCGCGGATCAACCACCATGCAGCCCAGCTCCACCGCATCCATCAGTTCGGTGGGAGCCACCACGCTGTCGTGGACAATCCCCGCCGCAACCAGTGCGCCTGCATCGCGCACTGTGACCACCAACAGGGCGCGGTCCATTTTCTGATGCCAGCGGGCGTCAACACGTGGGTAGAGGCGGGCCAGCTCCTCGCGCTCGGCGGCGGTTGGAGGCATGGCAGACAGGGCATAGTCCAAGAAGGGGAGCACTGGGATCGGTCCTAAGAAGTCAAGAACGAACGAAAGGAAAAGATTTCCGTCACCCCTGGTGACGGAGGGTTTCGTTGGCCTTTAGGGGACCGTTGCCGGCGGCTTCCGGCAGCTTCCTTGTAGGGCCCAGTTTGGCGGCTCGATGAGCCACAGAAAAATTATGCGGTTCCAAAGCGTCGGGAACAAGCGGGAAAGGGGTCCGGAATGTTAAATCTGTGTTAACCGTCGTCACGGTGGGCTATCGGCGCTCAAACGCTGCGCCGTGCAGCACGGAAAAGCGCCGAAAAGGACGCCTGTCGGCAGGAGGATCGACCCCGATTTGGTGGCGGCGGAAAATGCCAGTAATATCGTTTAGGTGCCGCGGTGAGAAACTGCGGAAAGCACTTCTGGATCTTTAGCTCAGTTGGTTAGAGCGTTCGCCTCACACGCGAAAGGTCGCTGGTTCGAGTCCAGTAAGATCCACCAAAAACCCCCACAAGAATCTTGTGGGGGTTTTCTCGTATCCAAGCGGGTAAGCGGTTCCTGGCGGGTTAAGTCCCAAGCAAGCTCCTGCTCGGCAGGCCCGGCCGGGAACGGTTCGCCGCGCTACTGGGCCAGCAGTTCGTGAACCCGCGGCTTGACCACGGTGCCCAACAGCTCAATGCTGTGCATCATCACTTCGTGGGGCAGCGTGCCGTTGGAATACTTCATATCCACCCGGCTCAGACCCAGCATCTGGGCAAAGCGCGCGATTTTTTGGGCCACGGTGTCCGGGCTGCCAGCGAGCATTGCCCCGTCCGGCCCCATGGCTGCCTGCAGACGCATCTTCGAAACCGGCGGCCAACCGCGCTCGGCTCCCAGCCGGTTCATCGCCCGCTGGTAGTGCGGCCACAGCAGTTCCAGGGCTTCCTCGTCGCTGTCGGCCACCAGACCATGGAAGTGCGCGGCGACCGGCTGGTCCGGTTTGCCGAAGGAGTCCAGGGCCTTGTGGTAGAGGCTCACCAAAGGTTCGAAGGCCGCGGGTTGCCCGCCAATGATCGCCAGGAACAGCGGAAGACCGTGTCGGGCGGCGCGGATCACCGATTCGGGGCTGCCTCCGACTCCGACCCAGGTGCGCAGTTCGCTGGATTCCAGCAGCGGATAGACCTGCTGTTCCTCCAACGCGGTACGGGTCTGTCCGCTCCAACTGACCGGTTCGCCGTGGCGCAACCGGGCCAGCAGCTCCAGCTTTTCCTCGAACAGGGTCTCGTAGTCGGTGAGGTTGTAGCCGAACAGCGGGAACGACTCGATGAAGGACCCGCGACCGGCGATGATCTCCGCCCGGCCGCCAGAGAGCCCGTCCAGGGTGGCGAAGCGTTCGTAGACGCGTACCGGGTCATCGCTGGAGAGCACGGTCACCGCACTGCCCAGCCGGAGCCGTTCAGTCACCTGCGACAGGGCGCCGAGCACCACTTCCGGGGCGCTGATAGCAAAGTCGTCCCGGTGGTGTTCGCCCACCCCGAAGAAGTCCAGGCCCGAGGCCTCGGCCAGGCGTCCCTCGGCGACTACGTTGCGCAGCACCTGGCCGTGCGGCAGCAATTTGTCCTTCGCGTCCACGGTGATGTCACCGAAGGTTTCCACGCCGATTTCCAGCTTCGTTGACCCGGTTGACTGGGTGCTCACCGGAACCACCTTTCCTCGAGACTTTTATGCAAATACATGCATTCTGGTAACCCTTCGGGGTGGCTGATTCATTCCCCCGAGCCGGTGTTTTAGAAATCACAGATCCCGGGCGGTTTCCTCAGCATGGATCCAGCCTAAGCCCATGCCGCGGTTGTATCGTGAAGTCGTAGCAGGCAACTTCGTTTAAGGGGGTAGATCGGTGGCGCAGCAGGAGCGGGAGAACGAGCCCCGGGAGCAGGTGAATCCGGGGGCGGACCCGGATCCGAAGGTCTCGAGTCTGCCACGCATCAGCGCCAACGAAATCAGGCTTGGATCCCCTCTGGAAGCCAGCGAACCAAGCCAGCCCTACACCTCTTCGTGGCCGCTGCATGATGCCCCACCGGTCCCCGAGGACCCCACCGCCACCATCGCCGCCGCGGAGATCGGCGACCTGGAGGCCCGGACCGGCCAGGTGACCACCGAAGACGGGGTGACCGTGGTGCCCACCCGCGCGAACCCGGTCGCCCGGCGCCTGTTGGCCAAGATGTGGGTTTCCGACGCCCCGCCCACCCAGGCGCTGAACATCGTCGAACGGCTCAAGGGCACCCCTTACGCCAACCCCCAGATCAAGGACACCGAGGCTTCGGCCCGCCCGGTCCTGGAATTCGCGCTGGATCTGGCCGAAACGCTTTTCCGCTACGGGGCCGGGGCCCTGGAGGTGGAGACCAGCGTCATCGCGGTCACCGCGGCGCTGGGGCTGAAGCACGTGGATGTGGATGTCACCAACCAGTCGATCCACCTGAACTACAACCCGACCGACGCGGACGGGTTCTCGGTGCTGCGCGTAGTGCGCTCCTCGACCGCGAACTTCGCCGGACTGTGCCTGGTGCACGAGCTGGTCTCCGACGTGATTTCCGGGGGCATTGAAATCACCCAGGCTGCGACGCGGCTGCAGGTGATCATGCGCAAGCCGCGTCCCTTCCCGCGCTGGTTCGTGGCCACCGCGCGCGGCGTGTTCGCCGCCGCGTTCGTGCTGTTCATCGGAGGTTCGGCCCTGGGCGCGCTGATCGCCTTCGGTTCCTCCTCTCTGGTTTCGCAGATCATGAAGTTCGGCAACCGCTGGCGGGTGCCCGAATTCTTCACGGTGGCGGCATCCACCTGTGCGGTGACCGCGGTGGCGCTGATCGGCTTCGCGGTCCACGCACCCATTGACCCCGCACTGGTGGTCGCCGGCGGCATCCTGCTGTTGCTGCCCTCGGTGCGCTTTGTCTCGGCCCTGCAGGACGCGATCAACGGCTTCCCGGTGACCGCGGTGGGCCGGCTGTTTTCCGCCGGGCTGATCTATACCGCGATCCTCACCGGCATCTCGGTGGCCCTGGTGATCAGTTTTGTGCTCGGCGGCACCGAAGTGGACGTGCACCAGATCCAGCAGATCTCCTATCCGCAGTGGTTCATGATCCTGCTGGTGGCGGTGGCCATCGCCGCCGGCGCGATCTCCGAACAGACCGCGAAGAAGCTCGTGTTGCCCACTGTGGTGATCGCGGTCATCGGCTATCTGGTGCTGCTGGTGTGCAATGCGCTGGGGCTGGGGGAGCGGGCCACCCCGGCCGTGGTGGCCACCGTGATCGGCTTTGCCGCCCGGTTCACCTCGGAGAAGCTGCGCACCCCGCAGCTGGTGATTGCCTCGCCCGGGGTGTACTTCCTGCTGCCGGGCCTGATGATCTTCCGTTCCATGTACGGGATCGTGCTGGAAACCGACGCCATGGACCAGGCGCTGGTGGAGATGTTCAACGCCTTTGCCATCATGCTCTCGATCGCCGGCGGCGTCGTGTTCGGCGACACGCTCTGCCGTCCGCTGATTGCCGGGGCCGGACGGGAACGCAAACGCATTCGACGCCGGTAACGCCTTGGCTGACCATGCCGCCGGGCCGACTAGGCCGGCGGCAGCTGCCAATCCACCGGCGACAGGCCCAGCTGCTGCAGTTCACGATTCACCGCGCTGAAGGGCCGGGAACCGAAGAACCCGCGGGAGGCCGACAGCGGCGAGGGGTGGGCGCTGCGCAATTGAACCATCGTCGGCATCGCCGGAGCCAGTTTTTGGGCGTGCGCACCCCACAGGATCGCGACCACCGCCGGGGTGCGGCGGTTCAGGGTGGTGATCACCGCGTTGGTCACCGCATCCCACCCGAGTTTCTGGTGCGATCCGGCCTGCCCGGCACCCACCGACAGCGTCTGGTTCAGCAACATCACCCCCTGCTCCTGCCAGGCGCTCAGATCCCCGTGGACCGCTGGCGCCACGCCCAGGTCATCTTCCAGTTCCCGGTAAATGTTCTTCAGGCTGCGCGGCAGCGGGCGAACCTGCCGGTCGGTGGAAAAGCTCAGCCCCACCGGGTGGGACGGTGTCGGGTAGGGATCCTGGCCCAGGATCAGCACCTTCACCCGCTGAACGGGCAGCTGCAGGGCACGCAACATCAGCCGGGGTTCGGGCAGAATCTGTTCACCGGTCAGCGAGCGTTCCGAGAGCCGGCGGGCCAGGGTGCGCAGCGTGTGGTCCAGCGGCAGCAGCGTTGGCACCCAGCTCGGATCGATGACCCCGGTCTCGGCCATCGCCGCCGCGCCGTGGAAGAACGGGAAATCTTCGGGCGTGAAGCTCGCCGCGGCGGGCTCGGCGGATGCGGCGAACAGGGCCGGTTGGTCGAAGCTCATGGCACCATTCTTCCCTGCCGCGGCCCGTCGTGCGAAGCGTCACCGGGAACCGGCGGAGGAAAACGGCTAGAATTGTCTATGGCGTAGCGCCGGGAATACCCAGATGGAAGAGTGTTCCCCAGTGGTTTCCAACGGTTTGGATCGAGGTGGATGAGCATGGCGGATGAAGGCATCTTGGTGGATTTCGTGATGAATCCAGATAGCGAGCTCGATGAGCGCTCGCAGCAGATCCTGAGCATGGAGCGGCTGTGGTGGAAGTATGCCGGGGCCAAGGAACAGGCCATCACCAAGCAGTTCTCCATCTCGCCGGCGAACTACTACCAGCTGCTGAATCAGCTTATTGAAACGGATGCGGCGCTGGCCTACGATCCGATGCTGGTCAAGCGGTTGCGTAGACTACGAACTACCAAGCGTCGTGTCCGCACCGGCAACGCCAAGTACTGACCAGTTACTGAGCCAGGCGTGCCCGGAGACCGGCAAGACATCGAACAAGGACGAGAATGACCAACTACCCACGTGACGAATTCGATCGCGTACCGGAGTTCAACACCCGCGTTGGGTCGCACCATGCCAATGGCTGGGCACAGGCTGCCGCCTCCAAGGACAAGGGTGGAAAGTTCCGTTGGGTGGCCATTGCCGCTGTGCTGGTGCTGCTGGTCGGCGCCGTCTCCTACTTCTTCTTCGGCCCCAATGGGCAAAACCAGCTGATGGGGTCCACCCCCACGCCCAGCCCCACCGCCTCGGCCAGCGCCGAGCCTAGCTCCGAGAGCCCCAGCCCGAGTGAGTCGCCCACGGCCTCCAGCACCATTGACGAGGATCTGGTGCTGTACCAGGTGCGCGTGGGGATCTACAACGGCGCGGGGGTCGCCGGAATTGCCGGTCAGGCCCAGCAGCTGCTGCTCGATGAGGGCTTCACCGGATCCTTCACGGACAACTGGGTGCGCGATGAAACCGAGTCTGCGGTCTACTACACGACCGAGCAGTACCGGATGACCGCCGAAAAGGCGGCCGAGGTATTGCAGATCGAGGCCGTCTATCAGACGCAGAACATCCCCAACCCGGTCACCGTGGTGCTGGGGGCTGATGACCCGCTGCCCAGTGAGTAAGACGCACCTACGCTCACAGCCGACTAGCTTGCACTCGAGGGGCTGGAGTGCCAATATTTGTATTAGCACTCTAGTGCTTCGACTGCTAACGCAGGCGGGTGGAGCTGACCTTCACCCTTCGTGGCGGCGGATTCGAGGCGCCGGAGCAAGAAACACCTCAGATAGCGAGAGTCAGTACGCGTCGCGGTCCGATGCCGCCCGCGGAACCCTCGTCCGTCGCGGGCGCTGTCTGGCGGTTGCATTTTCGCAAGCTAGTCCCGAAAGGACCACCAGCCACTATGGCCAAGATGATTGCATTTGACGAGGAAGCACGCCGCGGCCTCGAGCGCGGCCTGAACACTCTGGCCGATGCCGTGAAGGTCACCCTGGGCCCGCGCGGTCGCAACGTTGTTCTGGAAAAGAAGTGGGGCGCTCCCACCATCACCAACGACGGTGTCTCGATTGCCAAGGAAATTGAGCTTGAGGACCCGTACGAGAAGATCGGCGCCGAGCTGGTCAAGGAAGTCGCCAAGAAGACTGACGACGTCGCCGGTGACGGCACCACCACCGCCACCGTGCTCGCCCAGGCCCTGGTGAAGGAAGGCCTGCGCAACGTCGCCGCCGGCGCCGATCCGATCGCGCTGCGCCGCGGCATCGACAAGGCTGTTGAGGCCGTCACCTCCGAGCTGTTCACCGCAGCGAAGAAGGTCGAGTCCAAGGAGCAGATCGCGGCCACCGCTTCGATCTCCGCTGGCGACAACGAAATCGGCGGTCTGATCGCCGAGGCGCTGGACAAGGTCGGCGAGCAGGGTGTCATCACCGTCGAGGAATCGAACACCTTCGGCCTGGAGCTTGAACTGGCAGAGGGCATGCGCTTTGACAAGGGCTACATCTCGGCCTACTTCGTCACCGACGCAGAGCGCCAGGAAACCGTCCTGGAAGATCCCTACATCCTGATCGTCAACTCCAAGATCTCCAACGTCAAGGAAATGGTTGGTCTGCTGGAGAAGGTCATGCAGTCCAACAAGTCGCTGCTGATCATCGCCGAAGACGTCGAGGGCGAAGCCCTGGCCACCCTGATCCTGAACAAGATCCGTGGCCTGTTCAAGTCCGTCGCCGTCAAGGCCCCGGGCTTCGGTGACCGCCGCAAGGCCATGCTCACCGACATCGCCATCCTCACCGGCGGCCAGGTCGTTTCCGAGGAAGTTGGCCTGTCCCTGGACAACGTCGGCCTGGAGGTGCTGGGTACCGCCCGCAAGGTCGTCATCACCAAGGACGAGACCACCATCGTTGAAGGCGGCGGCGAAGCCGACGCCATCGAGGGTCGCAAGAACCAGATTGCTGCCGAGATCAAGAACACCGACTCGGACTACGACCGCGAGAAGCTGCAGGAGCGCCACGCCAAGCTCTCCGGCGGTGTCGCCGTGCTGAAGGCCGGCGCTGCCACCGAGGTGGAGCTCAAGGAGCGCAAGCACCGCATCGAGGACGCAGTGCGCAACGCCAAGGCTGCCGTGGAAGAGGGCATCGTCGCCGGCGGTGGCGTGGCCCTGATCCAGGCCGGTGCCGCTGCCTTCGAGAAGCTGACCCTGGAAGGTGACGAGGCCACCGGTGCGAACATCGTGCGCGTTGCCATCGAGGCCCCGCTGAAGCAGATCGCCGCCAACGCCGGCATGGAGCCGGGCGTTGTGGCCGACAAGGTCAAGGGCCTGTCCGCAGGCCACGGCCTGAACGCCGCCACCGGCGAGTACACCGACCTGCTGGAGGCCGGCGTGAACGACCCGGTGAAGGTGACCCGTTCGGCCCTGCAGAACGCTGCATCGATCGCCGGCCTGTTCCTGACCACCGAGGCCGTCGTGGCAGACAAGCCGGCTCCGGCCGGTGCCGCTGCCCCGGGTGCCGACGAGATGGCAGGCATGGGCGGCATGGGCGGCTTCTAGCCTCCCGCGTTCAACCCAACACTGCGCGAAACCCGCTCCACCGCGACCGGTGGGGCGGGTTTCGCCGTTAACCGCCGCCGAAGCTGACACGCTGCGGTGCCTTGCCGCGGCTGGGGCCGGCGGGCCGTGTTTCAGCTCCAGCGCGAGAGCTGCTCGATTTCCTGGCTGAGGTTCGCCCGGGCGGACGCTTCCCAGCGCTGCAGGCCCAAGGGGGTGGCGAAGATCTGTTCCTTGTCTAACAACGCCTGCAGGATCTGGGAGCGTCCGGCGGCAAAGTCCTTCTGCGGCAGGTGCGAATATTCCTCGGCGATCGCCGCGGTGTAGCGCTGGTAGGCGGCCGGTGGCCTGGCCAGCACCTCAAGGTCGGCATCGGAAAACATCTGCCCCAGATAGTCCGCGGCCTGCGGGCTGTGTGTGGTGGTCAGCAGCACCAGGCGCCGCACCTCGCCCACCGCGCCCGGGGAGATGAGCCCGTAGAGCCGGGCTTCGGCCAGGCGGGCGGAGTCCTGCTCGTCCTGGGCGGTGCCCCGGTAGACGGCATCGTGGAACCAGGCGGTCAGTTCCAGGATCTGTCGTTCGTCCTGCTCCAGGTCTTCGGGCATCAGCTCATCCAGGGCCTCAAGGACCGACAAGAGGTGAACCCGGTCGTGGTATTTGCGGTGCCCCTGGCTCCAGGCTGCCAACAGCTCCCTGCCCAGTCCGGGCACCTCCAGGGTCCGCGCCCAGCGGCGCAGCAGAATTTTGTCGAGCTTCTCGGGACGGTGCCGCCCTGGCACCCGAATCCCGGACGCCACCAGCCGGCGCACCAGTTCCCCAGCTGAAACCGGCTGGGCCCCACTGTCCACCAGCTGCCGGTACCGGCGTTCCGGCACGTCATAGTGGTCACGGTCGAAGGCCCGCTGCGGCAGGCCGGTACGCCGGGCGAACTCATGCAGTTCCTGCAGCGAATGATCGGAGACCACATGGGAGAACAAGGTCCCATGGGCGGGCCAGAGCGGTGGGTCAATCAGGATGCTCATTGCCCCAGCCTACCGACCCGCTGTCCACGGGGTCAGGCACACGTCTCAGAAGCGAAACATGGACGCGTTGATGTTCTCCACTTCCTCATATTGGGTGGAGGCGTGGTGCAGGGCCGTGGCGATGGAGGAGAGCGACTCCTCGATGCGCACATGGGTGGCCCGCCATTCGGCGACAATTGCCTGGAACGACGCGGCGGCGGCGCCCTGCCACGTGCCCTGCAACTGGTCAAGGTTCATCTGCATGGCCGCCACTTCACTGCGCAACCGGTCGATGGTTCCCATGACGGCCTGGGACTTGATTTGCATGTCACCGGTGTCGGTGGAAAACGTGCTCACGATGGTCCTGCCTTTCCAAGGGGTTGGTGATGCCCCCACGTTAAGGCTGTGCTGGTCCTGAACCGCGGGTGGTGGACCGATTGTGGATCAGACGGTGCATGAAACGGAACTGGTCCGGGCCGGGGCGTGATGCACCGGCCCGGTCCCTAGTCCTCGTCATCGTCGTCGTAGTGCTCCTCCACCGGAATGTAGGGCAAGTGTACTGCGAGGGTGGCCCCACCGCCGGGGGTGTCCTCCACCTGCACGTGGCCGCCGTGCTGAGCCACGATGGCCGCTACGATCGCCAGTCCCAGCCCCGAGCCGCCGGTTTCACGTTGCCGTGAACTGTCGGCGCGGTAGAAGCGTTCAAAGATCTTCTTCGCGTCTTCTTCCGGAATGCCCGGGCCGTGATCGCGGATCTGGATCACCGCATCAATCTGGTCACCAACCTGGGACTTCACGCCGACCGCGATCTCCAGGGGCGAATCTTGCGGAGTGTAGCGCAACGCGTTGGTCAGCAGATTTGCCACGACCTGGCGGATGCGGGCCTCATCCCCGCGCGTGCTGGCCGGGGCCGGTACCGAGGAATGCAGACCCACCAGTTTGACCTCGCGCTCCGGGGCCCGCACACGGGTGTCTTCCACCGCGTCCTGCCCCAGCACCAGCAGGTCCACGGGTGCCATCTCCAGCGCGCGCTGTTCATCGAGCCGGGCCAACATCAACAGGTCTTCGACCAGTTGGGCCATCCGCTTTGATTCGGCCTCGATCCTGCCCATCGCCGAGTCCAGAGCCTCGGGATCCGCCAATCCGCCGTGACGGTAGAACTCGGAGTAGCCCTGGATGGTCACCAGCGGGGTACGCAGCTCATGCGAGGCATCCTGGATGAAGCGACGCATCTTGCGTTCGGAATGCTCCCTGTCCTTGAATGCCCGCTCAATCTGGGCGAGCATCGCGTTCAGGGAGCGCGATAGGCGCCCGACCTCGGTTTCCGGCGGGTAATCGCGCACACGCTGGGTCAAGTCACCATCGGCAATCATCGCCGCGGTGCGTTCAACGCGCACCAACGGCAGGAAAGCGCGTGTGGTGACCCCGTAGGCGATCATGGACATGATCAGGGTAGCCAACAACCCGGTGGACAGCACCAGAACCGTGCTCTTGGAAACCGTGTCCTGCACCGTGTCCAACGGCAATGCAATAAAGAGGTTCGCATCGGAACTGGGCATCGGAACCACCATGGCCCGCCAGCCGATGCTGGCCGGATAGATCCCCGGGACGGTGACCGGATGCCATGGGGTTTCGGCCAGTTTCGCGGTCTGCTCGGGCGCCAGCAACGGCGAATCCATGCCCGTGGGCGTAACCCGGCTGCGCGGCATGATGTACACGATCTTGCCCGAATCATCCCGGATGTCGGCGTACGCGCGGTTCAGCCCCAGCAAGGTGGTATCCACCCCGGTTTGCTGTTGCGGGTTGCGGTCCCCGTCCAGGGCATAGCGGTAGGCCTGGTTCAGTCCGTAGGAAAGCGTGGGCCCGGCCGCCAGCAACTGGTCATCTATCTGCTTGGTCAGCGAGATGCGCAGCGACTGGGCCGAGCCCACGGCGGTGGCGATGACCCCGAGGATCATCAGGCCGCACATCAGCATGACCAGTTTGGTGCGCAACGAGGTACGGCGCCACGAGAGTCTCAGAGCCTGCATGTAATGACCTTACAAGTCCGCCGTTGCGAACTGGGTCATTAGCGGCGGTCCGGGGTGCGCATCAGGTAACCGACACCGCGCTTGGTCTGGATCAGTGCAGGCCACTCGGGACGGTCGACCTTGCGGCGCAGGTAGGAGATGTAGGACTCCACAATGGAGGCGTCCCCGTTGAAGTCGTACTCCCACACATGGTCCAGGATCTGCGACTTGGACAGCACCCGGTTCGGGTTCATCATCAGGTAACGCAGCAGCTTGAACTCGGTGGGGGACAGATCGATGATTTCCCCGGCGCGGCGCACCTCGTGGGCGTCGTCATCCAGTTCCAGGTCGGCGACGGCGATGGTCGCGTTTTCTTCCTCGCCGGTGTGGGTGCGACGCAGGACCGCACGGATGCGGGCCACGACCTCGTCCAGGCTGAAGGGCTTGGTGACATAGTCATCGCCGCCCACGGTCAGTCCGGTGACCTTGTCGGTGGTGTCATCCCGAGCGGTGAGGAACAGAACCGGGAAATGGCGTCCGGCGGCACGCAGCTTGCGGGTGATGGTGAAACCGTCCATATCCGGCAGCATGACGTCCAGGACCGCCAGATCCGGCTCGCCGGCTTCCACGGCGGCCAGCGCTTCGCGGCCGTTGGCGGCGGCGATGACCTCAAACCCGGCAAAACGCAGGGAGGTCGAAAGCAGCTCGCGGATGTTCGGTTCGTCGTCGACGACCAGCAGTTTGGCTTCAGGTGTCTTTGCACTCATGGGTTCCAGTCTGCAATCAGTTTCTGGGAGTTAGCTGAACGAGCTCTGGAAGGGCAAGGGTGCTGCGCCTGTTAACTCCTGCGTCGTTGCCGAATGGAATACGCAATAACCACGGCGCCGAGGATGAAGGCCACCGGAAGCCCGTACAATCCGACGCCCATGACCAGTGGAGGGACGGCGATGTGCTGGAAATACAGGACCAGCACCGCGACCAGCGCAAGTGTCGAAACCGCCGCCAGCGCAATGGTGAAACGGGTTATCCAGGTCATGGCAACAGAAGGGGTACTCACATAGACCAACGATACCGCTTTGTCTCGGCTGGGTTCAGGCATCAAAAGATGAACCGGTGGGGCAGACAATGACATAATCTATTTAATTCGACTTGAATCGCGCCCGTCGATCGAGCACCCGGTAGAACAATAGGCAGTCCGGTTAGATGCTCCGCGCGGCACGAGGGGAAAACACGGCTCCAGGCCCGGATGGCTGGAGACCCGGTGGCTGAGTAAAAAGAACGAGGTAAATGATCGTGCCCAGTGGCAAGGTTAAGTGGTATGAGAAGTCCAAGGGCTTTGGCTTCATCACGGCCGATGACGGTAAGGAGATCTACGTTAACGCGTCGGCGCTGCCCGAAGGCGTGATGGACCTGCGCCCTGGCACCCGGCTGGAATTTGGTATCGCCGACGGGCGGCGGGGGCCGCAGGCGCTGAGCCTGCGGATCCTGGATGAGGCCCCGTCGGTCGCCCGCGCCAAGCGCAAGAAGCCGGAACAGCAGGCGGTGCTGATCGAGGACCTGATCAAGTTGCTCGACCAGGTTTCCAATACCCTGCGCAAGGGCCGCTATCCTGAACACGCATACGGCAAGAAGGTTGCCACCGTGCTGCGCGCGGTGGCCGACGATCTGGACGCATAACTCATGGCTCGTAAACCCAAGCTCGACACGGTGCTCGCCGACGCGGTTGATACCGCCCGCGCTGCCCTGACTGAAATCGCCTCCGCCTCGGAAGTGGGCGACTACCAGGGCGTGGTGGTGGAAGGTGAGCGACTTGTCACCCATAGATTTATCGCCCATCGAGATGGCTATCGCGGGTGGAACTGGTTCGTGACCCTGGCCCGGGTCCCGCGGGCCAAGGCAAAGGACGCGACCGTGTGCGAAATCGGGATTATTCCCGGTGAGGAAGCCCTGCTTGCCCCGGCATGGGTGCCATGGGCCGATCGCCTGGCCCAGGAGGAAGTGGAGGCCGCCGAGGCTGCGGCGCGCGAAGAAGCCGAAGGCGCTCACGCTGCTGACGGTGAAGCTGCCCCGGATCCCGAACACGAGGAACGTGCAAAGAACGACACGGGGCAGGACGGGACTGAGGCCGGGGAAGTGTCCGGCGCTGAGGAGGTCTCCACCGATGACGAGCCCGCAACTGAGGAACCGGAAGCCGCACAGGAACGGGGCAGGCGCCCAGTCCGCCGGCGACGTACCGCACAGCGGACCGCGGCACGTCGCCGCGCTGCCCAGCGCAATCGGTCGCGCCGTTCGTCCTAATCCAGGGTAGGGCCCCAACCACCGCAGACACGTGGCCGGGTGAGGTGCGGGAGACAAAAAGATGGAGGGGAAGCACACTGTGCTTCCCCTCCATCTTTTTCTCTTATGAAAAGAGCGGAACCCTAGAGCTGGTCAATCACGTAATCAATGCAGTCCAGCAGTGCCTGCACGTCGGAAGGTTCGATGGCAACAAAGGTCGCGATGCGCAGCTGGTTGCGACCCAGCTTGCGGTACGGTTCAACATCCACGACGCCATTGGAGCGCAAGGTCTTGGCGATTGCCGCAGCATCAATGGAATCGTCGAAGTCGATCGTGGCGATGACATTCGAACGGTGCCCCGGGTCTTGGACGTACGGGCTGGTCTCTTTGCGGGCCTCGGCCCATGCGTAGACCTTGCCAGCGCTTTCGGCGGTGCGAGCCGCAGCCCACTGCAGTCCACCGTTGCTGTTCAGCCACTTGATCTGGTCATCGAACATGACCAGAGTCGCCAACGCCGGGGTGTTGTAGGTCTGGTTCTTCAGCGAGTTATCCAGCGCTGTCTTCAAGTTCAGGAAGTCCGGGATCCAACGGTCCGAGGCAGCAATTTCCTCGATTCGGGCAATGGCTGCGGGGGAGACCATGGCCACCCACAGCCCGCCGTCCGAGGCGAAGTTCTTCTGCGGCGCAAAGTAGTAGACATCTACCTCGTTCAGATCCACATCCAAACCGCCGGCTGCGCTGGTCGCGTCGACCACGACCAGGGCATCGTCATTCGCGCCGGGAACGCGCTTGACGGGTGCCGCCACGCCGGTCGAGGTTTCGTTATGCGCCCAGGCATAGACATCAACATCGGCCTCCGCCGAAGGCTGCGGCAGCGAACCAGGCTCGGCGCTAATGATGGACGAGGCGGAAAGGAACGGGGCCTTGTCGGTCGCCTTGGCGAACTTGGAGCTGAACTCGCCGAAGGACAGATGCTGTGCCTTGTCGCGCACCAGCCCAAACGCGGCCGCATCCCAGAAGGCGGTGGAACCGCCCACGCCCAGCAGGACTTCATAGCCTTCCGGGGCCTTGAACAGTTCCTTTAGTCCTGACTGAACCGAGGCCACCAGGTTCTTGACCGGAGCTTGGCGGTGGGAAGTTCCCAGCAGCCGTGGGCCGGCATCCACCAGGGCCTGAACCTGTTCGGGGCGAACCTTGGACGGGCCGGCGCCAAAGCGGCCGTCGACGGGAAGAAGGGACTGGGGAATGGTGATGCCGGTGCTCATCGCGCTCCTCTTATAGCGATTGATTCGAAAGCGCGTTTTAGGACGTCCAAGCCCGGATGAGGGGAATTTAAGGCTCGCCAAACGCGTTCCACTAATATCTTCGCAAACCGGTCTGCGAAGAGGGAAAATTCGCGTCGTCGGTTACGTAGGCCGCGTAGGGGTCAGTGCACTAGTTGTCTGTTGCACACAGTAGAGTGGGTAACTGACGTCTCGTTTTACCGGCAAAACTTATTTGTTACTTTCAGGAGTGGCTACCGTGTCTGACCTAATCGATACAACTGAGATGTACCTGCGTACCATTCTTGAGCTTCAAGAAGAAGAGATTGTCGCTCTGCGTGCGCGGATTGCCGAACGTCTGGGCCACTCGGGTCCGACCGTCTCACAGACCGTTGCCCGCATGGAGCGCGATGGGCTGGTCGTGGTTTCCGCGGACCGTCACCTGGCTCTGACAGAAAAGGGTCACGAACTGGCCACCAGCGTTATGCGCAAGCACCGTCTGGCCGAACGGCTGCTCTCGGACATGATTGGCCTGGACTGGGAGTACGTCCACGAAGAGGCCTGCCGCTGGGAACACGTCATGAGCGACCGTGTGGAGCAGCGACTGTACGACCTGCTGGGTAAGCCGACCATTTCTCCCTACGGCAATCCGATCCCGGGTTTGGAAGTGCTGGGAGGGCCGAAGGTGTCGGAGATCTCCTATGAGGTAGAAAACCTTGACCAGGCGCTGGAAAACGGCAACGCCGGTCCACTGCCGATCGAACGACTGGCCGAGCCGATCCAGACTGACCCCATCCTGCTGGGCCAGCTGAATGAGGGCGGAATCAAGCCCGGAGCAGTAGTAACGCTGGAACGGGCCGAGGATTATGTGGTGGTTCGCGTCGAGGGCATCGAGGGCGCGCTGGAGCTTCCGGTGGAAGTCAGCAGCCACGTTTTTGTTCGCACGGCTCAAAGATAACGAAATTGTAACTTTAGCGTTTGACCTGTAGTGTGTACTGCTGGTGTCACCTACTTTCTGACACCCGCAGGCACCGCAGTGAACACCGAGTATTGCCCTCACCGGAGCTATGCGAGAAACAAATCTAGGGCAGTAGCGGGGGACCCAGACTTTGGCGTTGTCAACGCCTTGGGGTGAAGTCGTGCCTTCCACGGGTGAACGACCGGATATTTCTCAGGATCCGAACCCGACAGCTAACTTCGCAGGTGTGTCAACGTGAGAGGGAAAGTATTGGCAGAATCCAAGCCAAGCGGTCGCCGTCGGGCCGAGGGTGTTGAGCTTGATCCAACATTCGAAATCTTGAACGACGTTGCGAGCCGTCCGGCTGGTCGTCGGGCCCGCAGATCAGCTGCGTCTGACGTAGCACCGGCAGAACAGCGTGACTATGCAGGTCGCCGCTTTGAAAGCATTCAGCGCTACGGTGTTTCACCGCAGCAGGCCGACCTGGCCAGCAAATTCGCCGAGAACATTATTCCCCTCTCCGCTGCCAAAACAGCCGAGGCGCCTGTTCCGGCCAGTGATGACCTTATTGAAGAGCTGCGCTCGGTCAAGCGTCCGAAGAGCCGGCTCGGCTTCACTCACAAGGTTGCGGCTGTTGCTGCCGTCTCGGGCCTGACCCTGGCCGCAGTGACCCCCTACCTCGACGGCGCCGATCCGCAGAAGGCCGAAGCCTCGGCCCAGCGTACGGCTACCAGTGCCGTGGTGGACGTCCAGGCTCCGGGCAACAGCGGGCTTGAAGTCGAACGCGCAGCATTGACCTCCGACCGTTCGGAAGAGGTCAAGAAGGAAGAGAAGTTCTCCGAGGTCCTGACCGCCGCAGGCGGGGACATCTCTCGGATCGCGACCCCGGGGCTGCTGGATCGCCCGGTGGATTCCAATCGAATCACCTCTCCCTTTGGACATCGCAAGAACCCCACTGGTCCGGGCTTCATGAGCCACAGTGGCCTAGATTACGGTGTGGCATGTGGCACCCCGGTCAAGGCGACAGCCTCGGGCACCGTTACCGTTTCGGGATGGGCGGGGCATTCGGGTAAGCGCGTGACACTCTCCCATGGAAACGGTCTGGAGACCGGCTACAGCCACAACTCTTCCCTAAAGGTTGAGGTCGGACAGAAGGTTGAGCGCGGACAGGTGATCGCGCTCAGCGGCACCACCGGTAACTCAACTGGGTGCCATGTCCACTATGAAGTGATCGTTGACGGCAAGTTCCAGAACCCTGCTGGCTGGCTATAACGATCTCCGTCACCATTTCGTGACCAAAATGTGACAATCGAAAAAACATCCTGTAGGCTCGACAGCGTGCCTCGGGACAACCCGGGCAAAATTGCGTGAGAACCGAACACTGCCAACACGCAATAACACGTTATGAACAACTCGTACGGCAGTGGCGGGGGACCCAAACACCGGGTGGTTGGCTTAGGCCAAAAACCCTAGGGGTGAAGTGTGAAGAGAAGGAAACTTCGACTCCACCGAGGTAACTCCACTTCGAACCCGACAGCTTACCTCGTAGGTATCAAGGAGAGGCTTTAATTGTGACTAAGCGTCAATCGCAGGGGCGCCACCGCGCCGTGCCGGCACGCACCAACCCGTTGGAAGCTATTTCGCAGGCAGTGTCCTCGAACGCCGGTTCGGTCGGCCGCCAGGCCGCCGTCGTGGCCGCAGCTTCCGGTCTGATCGTTACCCTGGGTGTACCGGGCCAGGCCACCGCACCACGCGACGTTTCGGCAGCACCGGTTGACATCGTCAACCCGGAGCGCGTCGCCGTCAAGGCTGTTTCGGTTCCCGCCAAGAAGGCTGACAAGTTCGAAATCGAGCGCGCCAGCTTCACCGCAGAGCCGAAGCCGGAGCCGGTTGTCGTCGCCGTGGCCAATGAGGTCGCCCCGGTGAGCAATGACAACGCGCCGACCACTCGCGAGAATGCTCCGACCACTCGGAACAGCGTCTCGACCACTCGTAGCAGCGCGTCGACCAATAACGACAACGCTCCGATGACCCGCGAGAGCCGTTCGCAGACTCAGCGTTCTGCCGCCTCGGCTCCGGAATCGAGCAAGTCCAAGGCTCCTAAGAAGGAGTCGACCAAGAGCGTTCCTGGTCTGTCCGGCATTGCCGCGACGGCCAGCAAGTACGTGGGCGCCCCGTACGTCTGGGGCGGCAACACCCCGTCCGGTTGGGATTGCTCCGGCTTCGTGAAGTACGTCTACGCACAGCACGGCATCAACATTGCCCGTGGCACCTCGGCCATCCTTGGCTCCGGTCAGTTCAAGCGCACCAGCAGCCCGAAGCCGGGCGACCTGGTGTTCCAGCGCGGCGGCAGCCACGTCGGCATCTACCTGGGTGGCGGCAAGATGATCGGTGCTCAGAACCCCACCACCGACACCAACATTCACCCAGTGACCCAGAACCCGCTTTACGGGTACTACACCCTGGCTCGCTAGGAACTTAGCAAACGGTTAGGCCGCGGTGACGCTGTTGCGTCACCGCGGCCTAACCGTTCAATGCGTCTATCTCTACCCGCGACTTGATCCCCGCCAAGCGGCTTCGCAATGTCGCTCACCTCAGGCAACTGTTCGTTTTGGAAAAGCCCAGAAAGGCTTAGGGACAGCGGTGAACAGTGTGCGTTCATTGGATTAAGAATGTGCTGGGCTGGCAAAATAGTTGCAATTCATGGTGATCTATCGCATAGGCTAGCGCTTGTGAGGACTGTCCAACAGTGCTTCGTGAGGCATGTGGTAGATGCAGCACGCGGCGCTCCGGGGGAAAGTACATAGATGCGCACGCTGGTATTGAATGCAGGTTATGAGCCGCTGGCCGTGGTTTCATTTCGCAGAGCACTGCTGTTGGTGCTCGCCGACAAGGCTACGATTCTTTCAGCCGACGACAGCCGGCCGGTAATCAGTGCCCACACAAGCCTTCCGCGGCCGTCGGTCATTGTCCTGAACCGCTATATCCGTCGTCCGCACCGAGTAATGAATCATGTCACCCGTCGCGGGGTATTGCGTCGCGATTCCTACAAGTGCGCCTATTGCGGACGTCCCGCTACCACTGTGGACCATGTACTTCCGCGGTGCAAAGGCGGCAAGGACACCTGGGAGAATCTGGTCGCCGCGTGCTTCCCCTGCAATAGCCGCAAGGCCGATATGACGCTCTCGCAGCTCGGCTGGAGGCTGAAGGACACCCCGAAATGCCCGCGCTCAAACGTGTTGTTCATCCGTGGTCTGGAACGGGTTGAGCAGGACTGGGGGCAGTACCTGCAGGCCGTTTGAGCAGGAAGCTTCGTCTCTGCGTCACCGGTTTGCTCTCACCCCGTCAGCCGAGGGGAAGCACGCTCAGCGGATTCTAGCTCGCCTGGGTAAGTCGCTCGATAGCCTGGGGGAGTACGTGCTCGCGCAATAGGGGAGCGAGGTCCTTGCGCTGCAGGGCTTCGTGGGGATCAACCCAGATGATCTCCTCCAGCTCAGCCTGCGGCCTGGGGGTATGTTCGAGCCGCCCGGCAAATAGATGTGCGCGCAGCCCGGTGTCAGGCTCATTGGCCGCCAAGCCCTCCCAGATGCCAAGCGGTTCCAGATCTGACAAAGCGTAGCTAATTCCCAATTCTTCTTCAATTTCGCGCATCACTGCCTCATGGGCGCTCTCGCCGGGTTCGAGTTTCCCGCCTGGTTGCATGAACTTACTTGTGCCCCGCTTTCTCACCAGGAGCACTTTATTCTCGCTATTCATCAGACAAGCCGCTGCGACGGTCAAAAAGTTCTTCACTAAACGAGGATATCGCGTGTGAAAACGATCTACAGATGGTAACGTGCATTTATGGATCTTCAACTGTTTTATTTGAACTAACCGCATCGTCCTGAACTCGCACTTTATAGACGTGAACGGCATGTTTGAATTGCGGTTTGAATCTGAAGGATCGATCCATCAACTTTATAGATCAATGGAGCGCAGATGCGACGGGGCACCAACTTAGGTCGTTTGGGAGACTTCAACCAAGCAGTCATTCTTGAATCAATCCGCCGGGCACCAGATGGGATCAGCCGGGTGGAACTGGCCGGGTCAACGGGGCTCTCCCCACAGACTATTTCCAACGTGGTGCGGCGACTACTGGACGACGGGATTGTGCGTGAGGATCGCACCATCGTATCCGGTCCCGGTAAACCACGCACTGTCCTGGAGCTGGAAGGCAACCGTATGGTTGCCATCGGAATCCACCTGGACCCCAGCGTCCTGACCTTCGTGATGATGAACCTGCGCGGAGAGGTCATCCGGGAACGTCGCATCGATGTGCCCAACCTGGAAGTGGCTAGCGAGACCATCGAACTGATGGCGACTACGGTCAAGGAACTGATCGCCGAGGTGCGCATCCCGAAGAAGCACATCGTCGGTGTTGGCATCGCCGTTCCGGGTCCGGTGAACGTCGAGGATGGGGTCGTGCTCAACCCGCCGTTGCTGGACGGCTGGGCCGATGTGGACATCGTCGCACCATTGCGCAAGATGCTGCGCCTGCAGGTCATCATCGAGAAGGACACCATCGCCTCGGCGGTGGGTGAGCTGTGGCAGTCCAAGGAAGAGAAGACCGAGGACTTCGTCTTCGTGTACTGCGGTCACGGATTCGGCGCTGGCATTGTCTTCGATTCAGATGTCTACCGAGGCTCCAGCAACAACGCCGGAGAAATCGGGCATTACTCCACCGGACACAAGTCGATGTTCTGCGACGAATGCGGCGCCGATGACTGCCTGGCAGCGGGCACCTCATATGAGTATGTGGCCAAGAAGGCCAAGGAACGCGGGTTGGATCTGCCCTACAGCGACGATATGGGCCCGGAACAGCGTTCCGAGGGCTTGAATCACCTGGTTGAGCTCGCCCAGCAGGGCAATGAGATCGCCAAGGACCTGATCAAGGAATCCATGATTCTGGTTGGCGAAGTGGTTGGACAGCTGGCCAACTCGCTGGATATCCGCCAAATCGTTTGCGGCGGACCGCAGTGGGAGCAGGTCAAGGACTTTGCCGAGGAAGGCATGAGCGAGGCCATCCGCCGCCGCTTTGCGCTGCGCCAGGTGCATGACATTGAAACCCGCACCTCGGTACTGGGCTCGAAGATCGGTGCCATCGGTGGAGCCTGCGCGGTGATGGATGCTTCGCTATCGCCGAAGGCCACCGCCCTGCTGCTGCGCTAAGTCCAACGGTCCGCCGCGCGCCGGCCCTCGCCCTGCACGGTACTGGGGCGCAGTGACCAAAAAGAAATCGCATTCGACCACGGTCGAATGCGATTTCTTTCTTAAGGTGTGCCCCTGGCCGGAATCGAACCGACGGCCTACCCTTTAGGAGAGGGTCGCTCTATCCTACTGAGCTACAGAGGCAGGCGTTTCACACGCACGCACAACACTATCTTAACCGGTTACCCGCTCAGAATTCCCCTGTTCGGACCCGGACGCAGACTGATGGTTGCTTAGCGTTGTGTCGCCTCCGCGTACTTTTGGCGGAAGGTGCGAATGAAGCGTCGAAGTCCCACCACCACGATGGTCAGCGCGCTGATCATGAGCAGAGCCCATCGCAGGATGGTTAGTACTGAAGCAAGCTGGACGGCCGCGCCGTCAAGATCTGAGACAAACAGTGCGTCAATTGCCTGATTGCTCCACAAATCGACCACCACGAACAGCATCGGTGCCGCCCACGCCAGCCAGCGTCGAGAACGCGTGCGCACCCACTGGCCTAGGGTCAGCAGGCTAAAGAAGCCAAAGAGCAGTGGGAAGAACAGGCCCACGCTGCGGTGCACATAATTCAACTGGGCCACAGCATCCTCGTTCATCACCGAACGCAGGGTCTGAATCTGCTCTTCGGAAAAACCGAAAACGTACTGATCCGGCATGGGCTGACCACCGGACAGGTCGGCGAGCTGCCCCAAGGCCCACACGTGGTAGTAGAAGAACAGCAGTACCGAGGTGACCAAGCCTGCCGAAATCAGGATCATCGCATTGGACTGCGCCTTGGCCTCACTGCGCGGAGCGGCTGGATTCATCGGCGCTACGGGCTGCTGCGCGAACTGTGAGGGTTTGCGGTATTCCTTGGATTTCCTGACCTTTTTTGCCATACCCCCATTATGCCGGGTGCATCACGGCAAGTGTCCCGGGTGCGACGTAGACTGGCACCACCATGGATTTTCTCTTTGACGACTTCACTCCCGAACCGGCAGTAAAGCCCCTGCCGAATGCCGATGAACTGTTGGTTGGAATGAATCCGCAGCAGGCCGAGGCGGTGAAGTATCACGGCGGGCCGCTGCTGATTGTCGCCGGTGCCGGTTCCGGCAAGACCCGTGTGCTGACCCACCGAATTGCCTACCTGTTGGCCACCGGCCGGGCCCGCGCTCACGAGATCCTCGCCATTACCTTCACCAACAAGGCCGCCGCGGAAATGCGCGAGCGTGCCTCCGACCTGATCGGTGAAGAACAGTCAAAGAAAATGTGGATTTCAACCTTCCACTCCTCGTGCGTGCGCATTCTTCGCCGCGAGGCTGCCACCATTGGGCTAAAGTCGAGTTTCTCCATCTACGACTCTGCCGACAGCCTGCGACTGATCACCATGATCGCCAAGGGCTTGGAACTGGATCCCAAACGATTCACCCCCAAGGCCATCGCGCACAAGATCTCCTCGCTGAAGAACGAGTTGATCGACGAGGAGGACTACGCTTCGTCAATCAACACCAATGATCCGTTCTCCCGTGCCGTGGCTGAAGTGTACCGCGGTTACGCTCAACGACTGCGCTCCGCAAACGCGCTGGATTTTGATGACCTGATCGCCCAGGTCGTCTACATGTTCCGTGCCTTCCCGGCGGTGGCGGACAACTACCGGCGCCGGTTCCGCCACGTGTTGATCGATGAATACCAGGACACCAACCATGCCCAGTACGCGCTGGTGCGCGAACTGACTGGCCCCCAGGGGCAGACCCCACCGGGGGAACTGACCGTTGTGGGCGACTCGGACCAGTCGATCTATGCCTTCCGCGGCGCTGACATCCGCAACATCGTGGAGTTTGAAAAGGACTACCCCCAGGCAGCCACGATCAAGCTGGAGCAGAACTACCGTTCCACCCAGAACATCCTGTCGGCGGCCAACGAGGTGATTAAGCGCAATCCGGAACGCAACGCCAAACGGCTGTGGACCGCCAGCGGGGACGGTGAACAGATTGTCGGGTATGTAGGGGAGTCCGAGTCCGACGAGGCCCGGTGGATAGCGGAGGAAATCCTGCGGCTGAACGACGAGCAGCAGGTGCGTCCCGGAGATGTGGCCATCTTCTACCGCACCAACGCCCAGTCCCGTGCGCTGGAAGAGCAGCTGATGCGCGTGGACCTGAAATACCGGGTGGTTGGCGGCACGCGCTTCTACGACCGCAAGGAAATCAAGGACGCGCTGGCCTACCTGCGGATCCTGGTCAACCCGGACGATGACGTAAACGTGCGGCGGATCCTGAACGAACCCAAACGTGGCATCGGCGATCGGGCCGAAGGCGCGGTGGCGGCCCTGGCCGAGCGGGAGCGAATCACTTTCATGCAGGCGTTGCGCCAGGCCGAGCAGGCACCGGGCCTCGGAACGCGCGGGCAGAAGATGATTGCCGCATTCGTCTCCATGATTGATGACCTGCAGACCGTGGCCGAGGGATCCGGGCCGGCAGAGGCGCTGGAAGCGGTACTGGAACAGACCGGATACCTGGAAACGCTGCGCGCCTCCAACGACCCGCAGGATGAATCACGCGTCGAAAACCTGGCCGAACTGGTTGCCGTGGTGCGCGATTACGTCAATGAAGAGCCCGAGGGCGGGTTGGAAGGCTTCCTGGAACGCGTGGCCCTGGTCGCCGACGCCGACCAGATTCCTGAAGCCCCCAGCGACGCGGAGGGTGCAGCCATGGCCGCGCGGGAAGGCATGGTCACCTTGATGACCCTGCACACGGCTAAGGGGCTGGAGTTCCCGGTCGTGTTCCTCACCGGCATGGAACACGGCGTATTCCCGCACCAGCGCTCAATGACGGATGAAAAGGAACTGGCCGAGGAACGCCGACTGGCCTATGTGGGGCTAACCCGAGCCCGGGAACGGCTCTACCTGACGCGCTCGGAACAGCGCAGCCTCTGGGGACAGTCGCAGTACAACCCGGCCAGCCAGTTCCTGGAGGAGATCCCAGCCTCCCTCATCGACTGGAAGCGCGAGGGATCGGTGGGCGGATTTGGGGGCAGCTGGGGCAGCGGCTCCGGGTCACTGAACTTTGCCACCAGCCGGTACGAGCGCGGCAGCCACTGGGGCGCGGGCACCTCGGCGCCCGCTGCCAATCGGGTGGCGGCACCGGTGTCCAAGCAACGTGTCCAACAGAACAAAGACATCGTGATTCCCAAGGTGGGCCAGCAGGTCAAGCATGCCAGCTTTGGGCAGGGAACGGTGTTGGCGCTGGAAGGGGCCGGGGATAAGACCGTGGCCAAGGTGCAATTCCAAGACTCCGAAAAACGTCTGTTGCTGCGTTATGCGCCCCTGGAACTGGTCGATGGCTAGGGCGCATTCACGACCGTTGGCCACCGGCTGGGACCGAAAACACGTGACTCCGTTTTCTCTACGGCCGGTAAAACTGTGAACTATCGGAAAGTCGCGCTAGTCTGAGAGATGCGCACGGGCCAAGGCGCCGGAAATCACGCCGACGTGTTGCTCTGCGCTCTCCATTGGGTGCGGTGCATTGCATCGTGCCGTGAGTCAGCTTGAACTTCGAACGAAGGACACATACCCGTGGACCTGTATGAATACCAGGCGCGCGATCTTTTCGAGGCACACGGCGTTCCCGTGCTTGCCGGCATCGTCGCCTACACTCCCGAGGAAGCCAAGGCCGCCGCAGAGAAGATTGGCGGCGTCGTTGTTGTCAAGGCTCAGGTCAAGGTCGGCGGCCGTGGCAAGGCCGGTGGCGTAAAGGTCGCCAAGACCGCCGATGAGGCCTTCGAGCACGCACAGAACATCCTCGGTATGGACATCAAGGGCCACACCGTGAACAAGGTCATGATCGCCCAGGGTGCCGACATCGCCGAAGAGTACTACTTCTCGGTGCTGCTGGACCGTGCCAACCGCAACTACCTGGCCATGTGCTCGGTGGAAGGCGGCATGGAGATCGAGCAGCTGGCCGAAGAGCGCCCGGAAGCCCTGGCCCGCATCGCCGTTGACCCGCTGGTTGGTATTGACGCAGCCAAGGCCGCCGAGATCGTCGAGGCTGCCGGCTTCGCCGAGGAACTGCGCGGCAAGGTCGCCGAGACCTTGCAGAAGCTGTGGGTTGTCTTCAAGGAAGAGGATGCCACCCTGGTCGAGGTCAACCCGCTGGTGAAGACCGGCGCCGGGGACATCGTTGCCCTGGACGGCAAGGTTTCGCTGGATGACAACGCCTCCGAGGTCCGTCACCCGCAGCACGAAGAGCTGGAGGACAAGGCCGTAGCCGATCCGCTGGAGGCCAAGGCCAAGGCCAACGGCCTGAACTACGTCAAGCTGGACGGCGAAGTGGGCATCATCGGCAACGGTGCAGGCCTGGTCATGTCCACCCTGGACGTCGTCGCCTACGCGGGCGAGAACCACGGCAACGTGAAGCCGGCCAACTTCCTGGACATTGGTGGTGGCGCCTCGGCAGAGGTCATGGCCAACGGCCTGGACGTCATCCTGAACGACCCGCAGGTCAAGAGCGTCTTCGTGAACGTCTTTGGTGGCATCACCGCCTGTGACGCAGTGGCCAACGGCATCGTGGGCGCACTGAACACCCTGGGCGACTCGGCCAACAAGCCGCTGGTGGTTCGCCTGGACGGCAACAAGGTGGAGGAAGGCCGCGCCATTCTGGCCGAAGCCAACCACCCACTGGTGACCCTGGCAGCAACCATGGACGAGGGCGCCGACAAGGCCGCCGAGCTGGCCAACAAGTAAGAGGGATTAGCGAACAATGAGCATTTACCTGAACAAGGACTCCAAGGTCATCGTCCAGGGCATCACTGGCGGCGAAGGCACCAAGCACACCGCCCTGATGCTTAAGGCCGGCACCAACATCGTCGGCGGCGTGAACGCCCGCAAGGCCGGAACCACCGTGACCCACGGCGAGAAGGACATCAAGGTCTACGGAACCGTGGCCGAGGCCAAGGCCGAGACCGGCGCTGACGTGTCAATCGTCTTCGTGCCGCCGAAGTTCACCAAGGATGCGGTCGTCGAGGCCATTGAGGCCGAGGTTGGCCTGGTCGTGGTCATCACCGAAGGCGTGCCGGTACAGGACTCGGCCGAGTTCTGGGCGCTGGCCCAGTCCAAGGTCGACGAGAACGGCAAGCAGATCACACGCATCATCGGCCCCAACTGCCCGGGCATCATCACCCCGGGTGAGGCCCTGGTGGGCATCACCCCGAACAACATCACCGGCTCGGGTCCGATCGGCTTGGTCTCCAAGTCCGGCACCCTGACCTACCAGATGATGTACGAACTGCGTGACTTGGGATTCTCCACCGCCATCGGCATCGGCGGCGACCCGGTCATCGGCACCACCCACATCGACGCCCTGGAGGCCTTCGAAGCTGACCCGGAGACCAAGGCCATCGTGATGATCGGCGAAATCGGCGGCGACGCCGAGGAACGTGCTGCCGAGTTCATCAAGGCCAACGTCACCAAGCCGGTTGTTGGCTACGTGGCTGGCTTCACCGCTCCGGAAGGCAAGACCATGGGCCACGCTGGCGCCATCGTCTCCGGCTCGGCCGGCACCGCCCAGGCCAAGAAGGAGGCCCTGGAGGCCGCTGGTGTGAAGGTCGGCAAGACCCCGAGCGAGACCGCTCGTCTGCTGCGCGAGGTGTACGAGGCGCTGTAAGCTGCCTGGCACCCGCACCGCGGGCCTGAAAACCCCACTGCCTTGAAACCAATTGGGTTCAAGGCAGTGGGGTTTTTGTTGTCTTCAACAGGCGCGGTGTGATGGGCGCCCGCTGCAGGACGCGACAATCCCTCCAAGAAGCGGATGCGGGAAGGCCCCGGCGCTGCCCCTGCGGCCCCCCTGCGGCCGTACCAGGACGGTCACCGTCCCCGGTGGGAGGCGCCTAGTCGCGCAGCCCGCCAGCCGCGTCGGTGTCCACCCGGAGGAAGGAGGAGCCGACCACCACGAAGGCCCCAGGAATCAGCAGCATCCGGTGCTTCGGGTTGTAAAAGATTTCGGTGAGCGAAGCGGCGACGACCCGGCGCAGCTTCTCCAGCAGGTGAACGTTTTCCAGGACGAGCTGTTCCTGCTCAGTTTCAATGACCACACTGTTGTGCTCGGTGCTGACCCTGGCAGCTAACCAGTCGTCGCTCGGGGCACCTAGCGTCTCCGATTTAATCAGGGACACGGATATGACCGCCTTCGGTTCTTCGTTGTTTTGCCGAACGTCATTGTTGGCAAATGGGCGCGTGGACTGGTGCTCGCCTGTGTGGGGGACGTTTGGCACCGTGCACGCATATCGAATATAGCGGTTCGGACTGACAATAAGCTGATTTGATGACAATGTTTATCACACTGTTATGCCAAACGGTGGACCGAGCGGGCAGGCTGCTATTCCAGCAGGTCGCGGATGTCCTGCGCGGTGAGCGACTTGGCGAACCCGTCGGCCCCGTCCATGACCGTGGAGATCAGCTGCCGCTTGTTTTCCTGCAGCGCCACCACCTTCTCCTCGATGGTGCCCTGGGAAATCAGCCGGTAGACCATCACCCGGTTCTGCTGCCCAATGCGGTGGATCCGGTCAATCGCCTGGGCCTCAACGGCCGGGTTCCACCAGGGATCCAGTAGGAAGCAGTAGTCGGCCTCGGTCAGATTCAACCCGAACCCGCCGGCCTTGAGGGAGATTAGGAACAGCGGGGCGGTGCCGGCCTTGAAATCCTCAATGACCTGCGAGCGGTGTCGAGTGGAGCCGTCCAGGTACTCAAAGGCGATGCCCCGTTCGGTCAGCCGCTGGGCAAAGACCTTCAAAAACGAGGTGAACTGGGAGAACACCAACGCACGGTGTCCCTCGCTGATTACGTCCTCCAGGTTCTCGAACAGGGCATCGAGCTTGGAGGAGGAGATGTCTGCCAGCTGCGGGTCGACCAGCGCCGGATCCAAGGCGAGCATCCGCAGGTGGGTCAGCGACTGGAAGATCGTGAACCGGTTGCGGTCCATATCCTGCACCAGATTCAGAATCTTCTGCCGTTCCCGGTTCAGGTGCGTCTCATACACATGCTGGTGCTCGTCGTTCAGCCGCACCAGCACCTGCTGCTCCTGCTTGGCCGGCAGGTCAAGCACCACCGACTCCTTGGTGCGCCGCAGCATGAACGGCTTGATCCTCCGGTGCAGCAGTGCCAGACGGTCCTTGTCGCCCAGCGTCTCAATGGGCCGGGCGAATTGCCGGTTGAACGTACTGGTGCTGCGGAAGAGCGAGGGAGCCACCAGCGCCAGCAGGGCGCCGAGTTCCCCCAGGTTGTTCTCCATCGGCGTGCCGGTCACTGCCAGCTTGAATGGGGCGCGGATTTCGGCCGCAGCGCGGTGCGCCTTGGTGTTGCGGTTCTTCACGAACTGCGCCTCATCCAGGATCAGGCCCGCAAACCGGGGAGCGGCGTACGCTTCGTCGTTCAGGCGCAGCAACGTGTAGGTGGTCAGCAGCACGTCATTCTCCGCGACCAGTTCGGCCAGCCGCCGCTCGGAGGGCAGCTTGCCCTCGATGCTGGTGACCCGCAGCGAAGGCGCGAAGCGGCGGATTTCCATCTCCCAGTTGGAGACCACCGAGCTGGGGGCCACGACCAGGAAGGGAGCCGGGGTGCGCTGGGCTGCTGGCAGCTGCTGGCGTGAGTGCGGGTGCTCCCACAGCTGCCGGGCGTGGAGCATCAGCGTGATCGCCTGCAGGGTTTTGCCCAGGCCCATGTCATCGGCCAGGATCCCGCCGAATCCGCCGCGGTAGAGCCGTGAGAGCCAGCCGAACCCCTCCAGCTGGTAGGGGCGCAGCTCGGCCTGCAGGCCCTCGGGCAGTGCTGGAGGCTCCTGCCCGGCAATGTCCAGCAGCGAACGCATCCGGGCGACGAACACATCGGCGCCGTCGATCCCGTCGGCCAGGTCGTTCAGCTCCTCGAACAGGGAAACCTGGAAGACCGAAACCTTCAGATCCGCGTCCTTGGGCTTGTCGTTGAGCATCTGGGCCTCGTCGACCAGGGCCTTGAGCTTGGCGAAGATCGGGTGGTCCAGGGAGAACCAGCTGTTGTCCGGCAACTTGACCTTCATCGCCCCGTTGCTCAGGGCCTCCACGATCGTGGAGAACGGGACCTCATGGGAGCCGACCGTGATCAACAGCCCCAGGTCCAGCCAGTCGTTCTTCTCAGAGTCCACGGCATTGATCTTCAGTTCGGGCAGCTCCGACAGCTTGCGGTAGACCGGGCGGACGCCGGTTTCGTTCAGCCGCACCCGCTGTTCTGCGCGCAACGCCGGAACCGTGTAGGAGACGAAGTCAATCAGCCCGTCGCCCTGGTAGATGCGCGGATCCAGGGCATCGTTCTCCCGCCCGGTGCTTTCAAGCAGCACCCGGTTTAGCAGCGCGCGCAGCAGCTCCTCCTGCGCCTGGTCGGGGACGACCTGGTCATCGGGGATTCCCGGGTAGCGGATGGCGAAGTTGACCTCGGCCAGGTCCTCGGCGGGCCGCGCCGGGGCACCCTGCCCGCTCTTGTCCTGTTCCGGCCGGGTCTTGGTGTAGTGGATGTCCACCGCCAGGTAGGGCGGCTCGAGTTCGGGCAGCACCAGGTCGGGGGAGGCGCTGCGCAGCGGGAAGCGGCGGGCCAGGCGCGGGTAGGCCCGGGTGAAGAACTGCTCCTGCTCCGCGGCCGGGATCCGCAACGGGGTGCGGTTCATGAACCAGCGCCGGTGTTGGGCGGCGATGGGCTGGGCGCTGGGTGCCAGCCAAATCCTCCGGCTGTCCTGCGGCTGCAGGTAAAAGCCGTGGTCCCCGATGGTTCCGGCGGGACTGTCCGGGTCCAACTCATGCTCCTGCCCGTCCAGGGTCAGGGTGCCGCTAAGCAGCAGGGCATCGTCCTCACGGGCGGCCTGCAGCTCAAATTCCGCGCGTGCGCCGACCTGCACCTCGGTGTCGTTGCGGGTGCCCATCAGTTCGATGCCCAGGTGCTGCGCCTCGTTGAGCATCGGCCAGAGCAGGGGTGAGGAATAGTTGTCCAAGAACAGCCAGTCCTCGTCCTGCTTGAACTGCAGCTGCGTGTTGCTGCGGGCCAGGGCGGCGAAGCGGGTAAACCAGTGGTGCTGTGAGTACAGCAGGTTCCAGCCGAAGGTCTTGTACACGATGGTGGTCCAGCGCAGCTGACCGCGCACCCAGCGGCCGTCCGCGCCGCGCACCATGGGCCGCACCCCGAGGCGGAAACGCTGGTTGCGGTTCAGGAATTGGGTGGTGCCCGAGGGCAGCCACTGCTGTTGGGCCTGGTTCTTGACGTCCAACACCAGGAACTGCAGCCCCATCGGGTTGACCGGGTCCGCGGCCGAGCGGGTCACCCCGATGGGGTTGAGCGGGTCGGCCTGTTCAAACCAGTCATCGATGCTGCGTTGCCAGCCGCGCTCCGGCTGCTCCTGCACCTGCTCCTGCGCCTGCCGGGCGGTGGCCAGTTTGTTCGCCGCCAGCACCAGGGCCGCCTCGTGGCGGCAGGGCCCCTCCACCTCGCAGGTGCACTGCGCCTGGCGGATCTGCCATCCCGTGGTGGCCCGTTCCAGCTGCACCCGCGGCTGGAACGTGTCGTCCTCGTCCTTGACCTCACCACGCAGTTCCGCATTATCCGCAGCAAAATGCACGCCACTGACGGCGCCCGGGGTGCCAGCCAGCTGCTGGCCCAGGAAGTATGGCAAGTTTCCCAGGTAGGCAAGCAAAGTCCTGCCATCTACCTGCGGGGGTACGGCGTTGGTCATCCTCTCATCGTTTCACGTTCGGAGCTGGCAGGGAAAGTTGGGGTCATCGAATGTGCACAACACCTCCGCGCCGCCGGATCCCCGCCCGCGTGCGCACCGGCCGGCGGGCGCAACCCGGCCGCATGGGCTAGGCGACGGGGGCGCCGAACAGCAGACCCAGGCAGTAGGTCACCGCGGCGGCGCCCCAGCCGATGGCCAGCTGGCGCAACCCGCGCTTCAGGGGCGAGGCCCCGGAAAGCAGACCCACCACGCCGCCGGTAAACATCAGGGCCGCTCCCACCAGGACGGCGGCCAGGATGATGGAGGGCAGCCCGGACATTCCGAAGATGAACGGGAGGATCGGCACGACCGCGCCGGAGGCGAAGAACAGGAACGAGGAAGCCGCCGCCCCCGGGGCCGAACCCAGTTCCTCGTGCTCGCGGGCCAGCTCCTCACCGCGCAGCTCCGGCTGCAGTGAGAATGAGGGGTTGCAGTCGCAGGTGAACAGCCCCATGCGTTCGGCGGCCCGATGCTCGGCGTCCTCATCGCTCATGCCGCGCGCCTTGTAGATCAGCACCAGTTCGTTCGCGTCCAGGTCCAGGTCCTGCGCCGCGGAGAGCGTCACCTGGGTAGGCCGGGAAGCGGTGAGCAGTTCACGCTGGGAACGCACCGAGACATATTCGCCCGCCGCCATGGACAGCGCGCCGGCCAGCAGGCCGGCGATGCCGGCGAAGAGGACGAAGGAGGAAGCCACCCCGGTGGCACCGATGCCCAGCACCAACGCGAAGTTGGAGACCAGCCCGTCATTGGCGCCGAACACCGCGGCCCGGAAGTTGCCGGCCAGCCGGGTGCGCCCGGCGGTGGCCAGGGCGCGCACCACTTCCTCGTGCACCAGTTCGTCGGCGGCCATGTGAGCCGGGGCGTCCGCGTCCTTGGCGTAGGGGGAATCTCCCTCCGCGCGCTGGGCCAGGGCCAGCACGAACACCGACCCGAAGTGCCGGGCCAGGAAACGCAGCACGGTGCGGCGCAGCGAGGGGCGGCTGGGTCGGGCCTGGTCGCCGAGCAGTTCGCGCCAGTGCGCCTCATGGCGGGCCTCGGCTTCGGCCAGTCCGAGCAGCACCTGGCGTTCCTGCCCGGTACGCCGCGAAGCCAGTTCTCGGTAGATCGCACCCTCGGCGATCTCATCGGCCAGGTACTTGCGCCAGCGCCGAACCTGCGCCGGGGTGGGGGAAGAAGGGGGATTGACGGTCATCACGGCAGTGAATCTCCTCAGTCAGGCCTCCTGCCTACAGCAGCTGTGGCAGGGGACGGACCCCGCGGTGCTCCGCGGCGCGTCCGTCATCGGCATCCAGTGTAGTGACCGAGGGATGGGCGGGGAATTTGGCAAGACTAAAAGCCACCGGACGCCCGCCGCTGGTGCCGCGCCGGGGCAGGAACACCAGCAGCCGCCCGTGGGCCGGATCGAACCGGGCCGGGCCGGCCGCGCGCGTGAGCAGCCGCAGCAGCCGTTGCGGCTCACTGGTGTGCAGCACCTGCCAGGCGCCATGGAGGGTAAATTGCACTTCTCCGCTGTGCAGGTCGATCAGCGGCAGGACGGGAACGGCGTGCATCGCAGGCACCGGCCTTTCAGGCTAGCTCTTGCCCGGGCACAAGCTGGTGCCGCGGACCGCTTCCTCATCCGAACCACCCATGAACCTGGGGTTGGTGTGCGGCCAGTCGGAGCTTGGCGCCGCATCTCGTGAAGCTACGCTTCGATGCTACACGGAGTCGGCGATCTTCTTCAGCCGTGCGTAATGTTCCTTCCACTGCTCGTCACTGAACTCCGGCAGGTTCCCGTTCTGCGCGGACAGGCCCGTCTGCCCGTCAATCAGTTCGCGCACCAGATCCAGGTGCCCGGCGTGGCGGGAGGTTTCCCCCACCATGTGCAGCATCAGGTGCTCCAGGGTGGTTTCACTGTCCTCACCCCACCAGGGCACCGAGGCCGGGGCGTCCAGCTCCAGTTCCTCGAACGCGGTGTTGGCCGCGTCGATCGCCTGGCGGTAGAACTGCAGCACGTCGGCCGCGCCGGTGTCCGCCTCCACCACGAAGTCCGCCATCGGGTCTTCGGAGGTGAAGGCCTGCACGGCCCGGGGACTGTCCACCGGGCGTTTGAGGCAATAGCTGAAGTAGCCGAATTCCATGACCGCCAGGTGGTTGATGACCCCCAGGACGTTGGTGCCGCTGGGCACCATGGGCCGACGCAGCTGGGCTTCGTCCAGATTCTCGGCCTTCCACAGCGCCGCCTGCCGGGCATGATCCAGGTAGCGGCGCAAACGCTGCTTGCGCGCGGTGACTTCGCTGTCCATGGGCTGCAGTCTAGTGCAGCAG
>NZ_JAVGCZ010000010.1:0-59602 GCF_052928425.1 Glutamicibacter sp. BSL13 | reverse complement strand
CGCCAGGATCATCACCGAGATCCCCGTGGCCAGCACCGGGCTGATGTCCCGGGCCAGCACCAGCATCGGGATCTCGGTGCCGCCGACCTTCACGATATTGGCCAGCAGACCCAGCCCAACGATAATGCACGCCACCGAGAAAGCCACCGCGCCCATTGCGCCTCCGGCGGCGGCCTCCTTCTTGCTGCGGGCGGTCTTGCCCAGTGCGGTCAGGAACGCCGCCAGCCACAGCATGCAGAACCCGACGTAGGACAGCCCGGCCATGAACCAGCTACTCGAGGCCTGGGTCAACTCCAGGCCGGGCAACAGCGCCTGCCCCTCGGAGATCCCCTGCGGGTTGCGCAAGATCCCGGTGATGCCCAACCCAATGGCAATCACCACGATCAGCGGCCCGATCTTGCCAATGACGTCCACCAGTGACTTCAGACCAAACCAGACGCTGATTCCCACAGCCAGCGCCAGGCCGATGCCGCCGAGGTACTTCGAGAGCCCGTAGTGTTCCTCGAAGACGGCTCCGGCGCCCGAAACCATCACTGTGAAGCTGAGGAAAACGAACACGATGGAGAAGAAGTCGAAGAAGGTGCCCAGGTACCGGCCGCAGTAGTAGTGGAAGATCCGCGAGGGCTTTTCGAACTTCTTGGCTTGCCCGACGACGAAGAACTCGATGACCACGTAGGTCATCAGGGCCAAAACCAGCAGTCCCGTGCCAAAGACGCCCCAATAACCGTATGAGGTGAAGTACTGCAGGATTTCCTGGCCGGTGGCGAAACCCGAGCCGATCAGGAAGGCAATGATGGCACCGGCAAAGGTCGCCAACCGAAGGAAGTTGGTCTTTTCCGTTGTGCCCAACCCGGCGCGGGTCGCGGTTCTATCTGGCATGGGCAATTTTTCCTCCACAGCAGCAAAAGTATGATCGGTGATTAATAAGCAATTGATATATCAGTGTCCTGCATCACACTAGGGTGACCGTGTGACCCAGTCAACAGTTTGAGTGAAGATTTCGCGCCCATGTCGAAGGAACGCAAGGCGCATGGCTGAGCTGGTAGATGCTTCGCGCGGCGGCTCGCTGGAACCCGGTGATCGGATCACGGTTTCCATGGTGGTGCTGCAAGCCTGTTGGAGTGCGGGGCGATGGTGGACAGCCCGGCGAGCGCGTTTGCTCACAAAGGGGTCGGCCATCCTGGCGCCCGATGCGGTGCGTTGAATGTGGGCGGCTCGTTCAACGAGCTCTGGTGAGGACCGCCAGAATCGCGCGGATCGCGACAAAGGGGCATGATGGGGGCATGCACAACACATCCGCGCATCCGTGGACCAAGAACTACCAGCCCGGGGTGCCCGCCGAGATCGAGCTGCCCACCGAATCGCTGGCCCACATGTTCGCCCGCTCCGTCGCCCAGGCCGGGGACAGCCCGGCCACCGAATTCTTCGGACGGCAGATGAGCTATGCCGAACTCGGCGAACAGGTGGAGCGCGTGGCCGAGGGGCTGCGCCGGCTCGGTGTGACCGCGGGGGAGAGGGTTGCCCTGATCCTTCCCAACTGCCCCCAGCATGTGATCGCGTTCTACGCGGTGCTGCGCCTGGGTGCCGTGGTGGTGGAGCACAATCCGCTGTATACCTCCCGCGAACTGCGCCACCAGTTCGAGGACCACCAGGCCCGGGTGGTGATCGCCTGGGACAAGGCGGTGCCGGCCCTGCAGCAATTCCCCGAGGATGTGCAGATCGACACCATCGTCGCGGTCAATCTGCTGCAGGCGTTTCCGGCCACCAAGCGCCTGGCGCTGGGTTTGCCGGTGAAGAAGCTGCGTGAGGCCCGGGCTGGGCTGACCGCACCGGCCCCCGGGACGATGAGCTGGAAGCAGCTGGCCAAGTCCGACCGGCTGAATCCACGCCACCCGATGCCCGAGGTGGATGACCTGGCGGTTATCCAGTACACCTCCGGCACCACCGGGCACCCCAAGGGCGCCATGCTCAGCCATTACAACCTGTACTCCAATGCGCTGCAGGGAGAGGCGTGGATGCTCGGGGCGGAGGAGCGCAAGGAAGTCCTCTACGCGATCCTGCCGATGTTCCATGCCTTTGGGATGACGCTGTACCTGACGTTCGGGATTAAGAAGCAGGGCCTGTTGGTGCTCTTCCCCAAGTTCGAGCCGAAGCTGGTGCTTGATGCCTGGAAGAAGTCCCCGGCCACCGTGTACTGCGCGGTGCCGCCGATCTATGAGCGCACCGCCATGGGGGCGCTGGAGCGCGGCATCTCATTGCGATCAGCCAAATACTGCATTTCCGGGGCGATGAACCTGCCCGATCACGTGGTCGAGCTGTGGGAGTCGGTCTCCGGCGGACTGTTGGTGGAGGGCTACGGGATGACCGAATCCTCGCCGGTGGCGCTGGGCAATCCCTTCCACCCTTCACGGCGCACCGGGACCATTGGGATCCCCTTCCCTTCCACGGACATGAAGGTGGTCAGTCTCCAGGAGCCGCACGAAGCGGTGGAACCCGGGCAGCCCGGCGAGCTGCTGATCAAGGGGCCGCAGGTGTTCTCCGGCTACTGGAACAACCCGGAGGAGACGGCCAAGGTGCTTACCGCCGAGGGCTGGCTGCACACCGGGGACGTGGTGACGGTGGACGACGACGGATTTGCCACGATCGTGGACCGCGCCAAGGAACTGATCATCACCGGCGGTTTCAATGTCTCGCCCACCGAGGTGGAGGCGGCGCTGCGTCAGCATGCGGATGTGGCCGATGCGGCCGCGTTCGGTGAGCCGCTGGCCCGCGGCGGAGAGATGGTGGTCGCCGCGGTGGAGCTGAACGAGGGCGCGCAGCTGGATGAGCAGGCGCTGCGGGAGCACTGCCGCGGACTGTTGGCCGCCTACAAGGTGCCCCGGAAGATCCGGCAGGTGGAGGAGCTGCCGCGCTCCATGCTCGGAAAGATCCTGCGCAAGCAGGTGCGCGAGCAGCTGGGCGGCACCGACTAGCGGTTACTTGGCCGGGACCCGCGGGGTGACCTGCGGGCCCCTCTTTGCATGTTCAAACAGGTAAAACCTACGTAGTAGGACGCAAAAAAGTGTCGCTTTGTCTGCGTTCAACCGTACTTATGGGGGTGTGAGCTGTTTATGAGCACGGAGTGGGACAAGGTTGTATTTGCGCGAGATGTCGGGGCGGCGTGAACCCCACGCGCTTGACCCTGCGAGTGGCGCCCAGACACGCTTCGCAGATGCCCTGAAATCGCTCTCCGCATGATGCGGTTGGTGGACCGGCCCCGCGTCCTTCGCGGGAGGAATTGGCGAGGGTGCGCGGTGAGCTGTCGTGATCGCAAAAATTACGCGGGGTAGGAATTCTGGGGACATTGGCGCGTATTTGCACGGGCCGGGAAAAGCGAACGAGCACACCTCTCTGGCTGCTGGCAGCGGGTCTTTGGCAGTGTCGTGGTCGGGTCGAACCTCGGCGCCGAGGGGCAGACGGATCCGCGGTTGTGAGCTGGAGAGCTGCGTAAGGCGTTGAGCACGCGTCCGGAGATCAAGAACCCGGTCTGGCACGCTTCCTTACGCAACACCACGACGGACCGGACGCTGAGCAATGAGCAATGGGCTGGTATTGGGCAGTCGTTCGCTGAGCACATGGGGTATGCCAAGCATCCGTAGGTGATGGTGCTTCACGGGGATGAACACGTACATATCGTGGTCTCTCTGGTCGATGACCTGGGCGAGGTGTGGCATGCCAGGAACGAGCGGAGGGCAGCACAAACAACTTGCACCAAACTGGAGACGGCGTATGGGATGGAGGCAGCGCCAAGGCGGCGGGAACAGATGAAGCTGCCGGTGTTGGTGGAGCGGGAGAACGCCCGGTTCAAAACCCATTTGGTCGCTTCTCAACGTGCGCAAAGGGAACGTGAAGTCCAGGAAGCTGCGGAGAAAGCCGCACGGCGCGCGAAGTGCCGTGACGCAAGCTTCTCGAATCCATCAACCACCCGAAGCCCGGATGAGGGGTTGAGCATGAGGCCGAGAAACAGACCGTCTCAGCTCCAACGCCCACGCGATAAAGGACACGAGAGATGAAGTACTTATCCGACTAGGTTTCAGAATCGGGGAGCATGGAGGTGTGTACCCAAGTATAAAGTCTGCTGCCTAACAACGGGGCCACAAGGACGAAGCCTGCCACCAAAAATATTGGCCCAGCTATAAAGACAAGCTGCTCGGCATTGGACAAGGCATCTTTAGCAGTATCAGCAGATCCCCTTAGATAACCGAGCGAAGACGTCAGAACTATTGCACCAAAAGACAGCATGAAAGCCGCGCCTAGCATTCTGAGGTCTGAAATTATAGCGATAGCCGCGGCCTTCGCACCGCTGTCTTGACGGGTCTCTTGATACCCTATCGGGCGCAAGATAGGTTCTTTCTTGAGGAACGCCTTTTCAACCAGAAAACGTTCACGTGTTCGGTGCAAAAGATAATAAATTTGCGCTGTCGCAAGGACTGGCGTAAGTAGTAGAGAGGGAAATTCGATTCCTGCTTCGGTAAGCCTTTGAGATAAAGATGAATCGGACGATATTTTGCCTAAATCGTAGGCAGCGGTAAAAACTCCCCAGAGCAAGATGGCGGTGACAAGGGTTGCAAAAGCTATCCATTTTGTAGGTACCGCGTCGAGAGCAACAAGCTTGGCTGTGCCTGAACGATGTAAGCTCCAGAATATTTTGGCGTCGTAGCTTCCCGCTTTAGCCTCGGCTTCAGTTCGCCAAAGATCTACTTTTCGACGAATTCGAGTAGTTGAAGTCAGCTGATCTAGCGTTACGAATAGTGCTAATAATGCGGCAATGAACGAAACGACAGTATGCGCTACTTCCATAGATGGTGACCTTCCAGTCGTTAGTGATGGGAGAGAAGACAGTTCTTTACCGTAGTACTATCGGTGATTTGCTGTGTTTACTTGATTTTTGAAGTCCTTTTCCTGGGCCTATCGTCCTTGACGTTTGCAGGTTCGACGGTGAGCTTGTTGGCGACTCCGGTAAGCGTTCGGAGGCGGTGTAGGCGGCGCAGATGTCGCTGACCCCCACCGGGCCTTCGATCTCCAGCACCGCCAGCGGCAGCCCGTCATAGCTGACGTTCACCGGCGGGCGCTGCACCAGCACCGTGTAGCCCAGACCGCGGGCGACCATGCCGCGCACCGCCTCGAAGCTCTGCGAACTCCAGCGCACCTTCGGATCCAGGCCGGACATGCGCAGGTTCACCAGTTGGTTATCACGCACCGTGGGCAGGTCCAGGCCCACGAAATCCTCCTCGGCCAGTTCGCTGAGCCGCACCGAGGAGCGGGCGGCCAGCCGGTGGTTGGCGGCGACCAGCACATAAGGCCGGCCGGACATCACGGTGCGGTGGTGCACCTGGGGCAGCAGGTGGCGGGTGTGGGTGAGCACCACATCCAGGTGCCCCTTGAACATCTGCTGCTGCAGCTCCGCCCCGTCACCCTCCACCAAGGTGACGCTCAGGCCCGGGTTCGGCTTGGTGAACTTTTCACAGATCACCGGGATCCAGAAGGCCGCCTGCGAGGAGTAGCAGCCGATGACCAGGGGGCCGGCCAGGGTGGTTTGGCGTTCAATGATCTGGCCCTGCACCTCCTCGGCGTGGCGCATCAGTTCGCGCGCATCATGCAGGAACACGGTGCCCACCGCCGTCAGCTCCACCCCGCGGGCGCGGCGGCGCACCAGCAGCTGGGCGCCGACCGCGCGTTCCAGATCATCCATCGCCTGGGACATGGCCGCCTGGGAGATGTGGCTGGCGGTTGCGGCCGCGGAAATGGATCCGGCCTCGGCCACCGCCAGGAAGTAGTGCAGCTGGCGCAGGGTGTAGTTGATCACCTGGCCAGTTTAGCCAGCGCCCGGGCGCCGGCGGGCACCGTGTCCCCGCCGGGAAGGGGCAGGCGCAATGGCCCTCTGGCTAGCTGTTCTTCCCATGGACGTTGTGTACGCGGTCGAGGGGTGATTTGCCGCCGATGCCGGTATGGGGTCTGTGATGATTGTACTCATGGAGCCAGGCCGGGTAAGCGGCGGCGCGCTCGGCTTCTGAGCTGTAGTGCCGGGCGTAGGCCCATTCGAACGCGAGAGTGCGGTGGAAGCGCTCGATCTTCCCATTCGTCTGAGGTCGATACGGCCGGGTGAACTTGTGCGCGACGTGCTTGCCGAGTGTGTCGTTGAACAGGCGTGAGCGGTAGCAGGAGCCGTTATCGGTCAGCACGCGTGAGACGGTGATGCCGTGGTTGGTGAAGAACGCGTTCGCGCGTTCCCAGAACCCGGCAGCGGCCTCCTTTTTCTCGTTCTCAAGGATCTCCGAATACGCCAACCGGGAGTGGTCATCGATCGCGGAATGCAAGTAGAGATGACCGACACCGGACCGGTTCCTGTTCCCCCGCCCACGGCCGAGGGTGCGGTGGCCTCCGCCGTCGGGGATCCGGCCCAGCTTCTTCACATCCACATGCACCAGATCGCCGGGGTTCTCGTGTTCGTAGCGCACCGGCTTGGGCTTTCGCACCCGGACACCGGTGTTCAGATCGATGTGCCCAAGAAGCGGCACCTGGTACCGGCTCAGCACTTTCGATACCGTCGATTGCGGCAGGCGCAGGTGATACGCGATCCGGTGCGGTCCCACCGCCGGCTCACGCGCAGAGCAACGATCCGTCGCTCGGTGCGCTGGGACGTGCGGTTCGGTGAGCGGCGCGGCCTGGATGAGCGGTCCTCAAGCCCTGCGGCACCTTCAGCCTTGTACCGGGCCACCCACTTCGATACCGTCCCGCGAGCGACCTGGAAGCGCTCGGCGACACGCGCCTGCGTCCATTTCTCGTTGACGACGAGCAGGACCATTTTCAGTCGGCCCTGCGGTGTCAGCGAAGCGCGGGCATGAGTAATGTAAGACATGAGGACCTTCGTGTGATTCGAGATGAGTGTGGTTACCCATATCGATACCGGAGGTCCTCACCTCTTCTCACACAACGCGCCGTTGCCCACAACCTCCGTGGGAAGAACAGCTAGCGCAGCCGCGGCACCGCGGAGAGCAGGCGCTGGGTGTAGGGGTGCTGCGGATTGGCGAACACCTCGGCGGTGGGTCCGCTCTCCACGAACCGGCCCTGGTACATCACCGCCACCTGATCGCTCATGTGCTCGATCACCGACAGGTCATGGCTGATGAACAGGTAACTGGTCCCGGTCTGGACCTGCAGTTCATCCAGCAGGTCCAGCACCGTGGCCTGGATGGAAACGTCCAGCGCGGAGACCGGTTCGTCCAGCACCAGCACCGCGGGCCTGGGGGCCAGGGCCCGGGCAATCGCCAGGCGCTGGCGCTGGCCTCCGGAGAGCTGGGTGGGGTAGCGGTTGGCCAGCTGCTCGTCCAGCTGCACCTGGCGCAGCAGTGCGTGGACCTGATCGCGCACCGGGCCCAGGCGCCGGCTGCGCCCGGAGGTGAGCGCATCGGCCAGCAGCGCCCCGACCGTGTAGCGCGGGTCGAAGGAGCCCAGCGGGTTCTGGTAGATCGCGCCCATGGCCCGGCGCAGCGGGCGGCGTTCGGCTTCCCGGGCGGGCACGAACCCGCGCCCCAGCAGCCGCACCGTGCCGGCGTCCGGGCGCTGCAGGCCCAGCACCATGCGCGCGGTGGTGGTCTTGCCGCTGCCCGATTCGCCCACGATCCCCAGGGTGGCCCCGCGCGGCAGCGTGAAACTGACGTCATCCACCGCCAGTTGGCCGCCGAAGGCCTTGGACAGCCCGCTGACCTGCAGCGCCGGTTCCGGCCGGGACTCGGTCTGCGCGGTGGCCGCCGGTGCCGGCTGCGGCGCCGGGCGTGGGGTGCTGGCCGCCAGCGGGGTGAAGCGCGGCACCCCGGAGGGGACGGCGCGCAACAGGGTCTGGGTGTACTCGTGGCGCGGGGCGTCCAGCAGTTCTTCGGCAGGACCGCTTTCCACGATCTTCCCGCCGCGCATCACCGCGATCCGGTCCGCGACCTGCGCCACCTGGGCCAGGTCGTGGCTGATCATCAGCACCGCCCGGCCCTGCGCCTTCAGCTCACGCAGCTGGCGCAGCACCAGGGCGGTCAGCCCCGCATCCAGGGCCGTGGTCGCCTCGTCGGCGATCACCACCTGCGGGTCCCCGATCAGCGCCTGGGCGATCAGGGCGCGCTGGCGCATGCCGCCGGACAGTTCCCCGCTGCGCTGGGCGGCGCGGCGGGCCGGGTCATCCATGCCCACCGCCTGCAGCATCTGCAGCATCAGGGCGCGGCGTTCGGCGCGCCGCGTTCCACGCAGCGCGTCGGAGATTTCCCGGCCCACCGGGCGCAGCGGGTCCAGTGCGGAGAGCGCGTCCTGCAGCACCATGCCGATCTGCGCCCCGCGCACGGTCCGCCAGCCGTTTTCACCCAGCCTCAGCCCGTCCTGGCCGAGCACCCGCAGCCGGTCGGCGGTGACGGTTCCGCCGCTGAGCCCCAGCAGGCTGCGGGCGGTCACCGACTTGCCTGACCCGGATTCGCCCACCAGCGCCAGGCACTGCCCGGCGTGCAGGGTGAAGCTGACCCCGTCCACCGCGCGCTGCGCGCCAAAGCGCACCGCCAGCTGCTCGACTTCGATCAGCGGCGCAGCGCCGGGGTTTTCCCGCTTCGTGGTGCTTGCCCTCATGCCGCGTTCACCTTTCCGCCCAGTGCCCGGCCGATCATCGTTGCCCCGGCGGCCACCACCACGATGGCCAGGCCCGGGAAGAAGCTCAGCCACCAGGCCAGGTGCAGGTAGGTGCGCCCGGCGGCGAGCATCGCACCCCATTCGGGGGCCGGCGGGGGAGTGCCCAGCCCCAGGAAGGACAGCGCCGAGGCCCAGATGACCGCCTGGCCCACCCCCAGGGTGATCAGCGCCAGCAGCGGGCGCAGGGCGTTGGGCAGCAGGTGGTTGCGCACCTTGGCCAGGGTGCCGCGGCCCAGCACGGTGGCGGCCTCCAGCATTTCCGAGGCCTTCAGGGTGCGGATCTGGCTGCGCACCAGCCGGGCGTAGCCCGGCGCGGTCGACAGGCCCACCGCGACGATCGCCGGACCGACCCCGGGGCCGGTAAACGCGATGATCAGCAGCGCCATCAGCAGCGAGGGAATCGCGTACAGCGCCTCCAGCACCCGCAGGATCGCCTCGTCCAGCCAGCGCGGGGACAGGGCGGCGGCGGTGCCCAGCAGCACCGCGATGCCCATGCCCAGGGCGGTGGCCGCCACCCCGATGAACAGCGAGTCCCGGGCGCCGTGCACGATCCGAGTGAGCACATCGCGCCCGGATTCGTCGGTGCCCATCACGTGGTGCAGGTTCGGGGCCTGGAACGCCTCGGCCGGGTTCACCGCCAGCGGGTCGCCCGGGGCCAGCCACTGCGGGAAGAGCGCGAGCACCACCAGCAGCACCAGGAACACCCCGATCCCGAGCTTCGCCAGCCGGCTCATGCCCGGACCCCGGCCGGGTTGATCAGCCGTTCCACGGCCTCGGTCACGGCCATCACCACCATGTAGCTGGCGGCGGAGAACAAGGCGATGCCGGTGACCATGGGAATGTCGCGGGAGAGCACCGCGGAGAGCAGCGCCCGGCCCAGCCCCGGGCGGGCGAACACGGCCTCGACCACCACGGCCCCGGAGAGCAGGGAGGAAAACGCCCAGCCGGTCAGGCTCAGCGCCGGCAGCGCGGCGTGGCGCAGCCCGTGGCGCCAGAACAGCTGCAGCCGGCTGGCCCCGCGGGCGCGGGCGGCCAGCGCGAACTGGCTGGAAAACGCGGAGGCCAGCGAATCGCGCATCAGCTGGGTGAGGAACCCGGCCAGCGGCAGGGCCAGGGTCAGCACCGGCAGCAGCAGCCCGGCCGCGCTGCCGTTGTCCACCGCCGGCAACCAGCCCAGCATCGTGGAGAACACCATGATCAGCACCGCGCCGAGCCAGAAGTGCGGCACCGCGGCGGCCACGATCTCCACCGTGTTGCCCAGCAGTTCACCGAACCGGTTGGCGCGCAGCGACAGCGCGGCGAACACCAGCGCCAGCACCCAGGCCAGCACCAGTCCCAGCAGCGCCAGCACCATGGTGGAGGGCAGCACCTCGCCCATGACCGTGAGCACCGGGTCCTTCAGGGAATAGGAGGTGCCAAAGTCCAGGCGCACCAGCTTGCCCAGGAACATCAGGTACTGCGCCGGCAACGGCAGATCCAGCCCGTACTCGGCGCGGGCCGCGGCCAGCGCCTCGGCGGAGGCCTGGGAGCCGGGACCGCCCATGATCGCCTCGGCCGGGTCCCCGGGGATCAGCCGGATGCCCAGGAAGATGGCGGTGGCCACCAGCCACAGCACCACCAGCGCCCCGCCCAGCCGTCGGCCCAGCCACCGCAGCGTACCCATCATCGGTTGCCGGTGTACCCTAGCGGTCCAGGAACACGTCGTAGTACACCGGGGTGGAGACCGCGGTGGTCGCGCCCATGCCCTTGACGTCCTTGCCGTAGAGGAAGTGGTTCTGCTGGTCGTACAGCGGCAGCACGTAGTAGCCGCCCAGGATCAGCTCCTGGGCCTTGCGGTACTTCTCGGCGCGTGCGGCCTCATCCTCGGTCTGCTCCGCCTCGGTCAGCAGCTGGTCGATCTGCGGGTCCTTGAGCTGCGCGTTGTTCGCGAAGTAGCCCGAGGGGGCCGGCACGGTGGAGTCCGAATGGTAGAGGATGCGCAGCACGCTGGGCCCGACCTTCGTGTACGGCGCGGAGACCAGGTTGTACTCGTGCTTGGCCAGTGCCCCGTACCAGCTGGAGAGGTCCAGCAGGTTGATCCTCACTTCGATTCCGACCTTCTTCGCCGAGGCCTGGATCTGTTCGAACAGGGACTGTTCGGCCGGCACCGACTGGTTGGTGGACACCGGGAAGCTGACGCTCAGCCGTTTGCCGTCCTTCACCCGGTAGCCCTCGGCGTCACGTTGGTTCCAGCCGGCCTCGTCCAGCAGCTGCTCGGCCTTGGCCACGTCCGGGGCGAAGAGCGCCTCCTGGGAGATGCCCAGCGGCTCCACGGAGGAGAGCAGCGAGTAGCTGCGTGGGGCGGTGCCGAAGAACAGGGCGTCGATGCCCGCGTTCACATCCAGCGCGCGGATGAACGCCTCGCGCACCTTGATGTCGTCAAACGGGGCCTTGGCGCTGTTCAGCTCAATGCGGTTTGAGGCGCCCGGGCGCGGGGCGTCCAGGTGCCCCAGCCCGGCGCCCTCGGCCGAGGAGATGGTGTCCGGCTGGGCGTTGTCGATCACGTCGACCTCGCCGGAGGACAGGGCCGCGTAGCGGGTGGCGGCCTCCGGGATGAAGCGCCAGGTGATCCCGTCCAGGTAGGCGCCCTGCTGTTCGCGCCCCTGCTGGGGAGCCGGGGAGACATAGTCCTCGTTGCGCACCAGGTGCACCGCGTCCTGGCGGTCCCAGGAATCGACCTTGAACGGGCCGGTGCCCACCGGGGAGGCGCAGTTCGCGGACTGCTCGCGCTCCAGCGCCTTGGGGGACTGGATGGCGGTCCACGGCATGGACAGCGACTCCAGCAGCGCGTTGTCCGGGGTGGACAGGTGCAGTTCGGCGGTGCGCTCGTCCACCAGCTTGATCTGGTCGACCTTGCCCACCGCCAGGTACCCGGTGGAGGAGGCGGTGTCCGGGTCCTGCAGGTGCTCGATGTTGGCCTTGACCGCCTCGGCGCCCAGCTTCGTGCCGTCGTGGAAGGTGATGCCGTCACGCACGGTGATGGTGCGCACCAGCCCGTCCTCGGACACCTTCGTGGACTCGGCCAGCCACGGCACGATCTGGCCGTTCGCGTCCTTGGTGAACAGCGTCTCCAGGTACTGCGAGGCCACCAGCGCCTGCGGGTAGTTGCCGCCCACGTGCGGGTCCAGGCAGGTTGGTTCGGCGTCCCCGGAGGCGTAGATCAGTGTGCCGCCGGTGACCGGGTCCGCCGATTCGCCCTGCGGGGAGGGGCTGGTGGGGCTGGAACATCCGGCCAGCACGGCCAGGCTCAACGGGATGGACAGCGCGCCAAGGGCCAGGCGCCGGGAACGGGCGGTGCGTTGCTTCAAGGGGAAAATACCTCGTGGGGCGAAAAATGATGGATAGTCCTGGGTTCCACAATAGTCACCCGGGCCCGGGCCGGGCATGTCGGGTATTCCAGATCACACCCGGCATGCCCGCGCGCCTACTTCTGGCTGGCCACGGTCATCCGGCGGTTCTCATGGGCCGGGCTCTCCAACTCATCGAGGATCGCCACCGCGAAGTCCTGGGTGGAGACGAAGTCCCCGGCCGGGGAATCGGTGCCCAGGCTGTAGCTGCCGGTGCGGCGGCCGGAGGCGATTTCCGGGGCCGGGGCGGCCACCGTCCAGGTGATCCCGGAAACGGAGGTGAACATGTCATAGACCTGCGCGCTGGTCTCGGCCTCGGCCTTGTAGGCATCGGGGAAGTCCGGGGTCTGCAGCAGACGCACCCCGTCAACCTCGGTTGCCCCGGCGCCGCCGACCACCAGCAGGCGGGCCGGGACCAGGGTTTCGGTGATTTCCTCGAAGGCATCCAGGTACTCCTGGTGGTCCCCTCCGGTGCGTGATGGGGGCACCGCGATGACCACTGCGTCATGGCTCTTGCCCAGTTCGCGATAGGTTCCCGCATCGGAGAGCTCGGCACTCACCGCGGTGGCGCCCTGAACCGAGGTTCCCGAACGGGTTACCGCGGTGACCTCGTGTCCGCGGGAGAGGGCTTCGGCGACCACCTGGCTGCCCACGGCCCCGGTGGCTCCGTACACTGCAATCTTCATTCTCGGTCCTTTCGGATTGGCGCGGGCCGGCGGCCCATTCCAGATCAGATTATCCAGTGTGCCGCCAGGCGAACAACGTCCCGGTCATCAAAGGACACCGCGCTCCCAAGGGGTCAGCGCAGCAGCGGGCCGAGCAGCAGGACCAGGGCCGTGGCCCCCAACGCGAGGGTGGCCGCGGCGGTGGCGAACACGGCCACCGCGTCGGCCTGTACCCTTCCGGCCTCCAGCCCCTGGGCCATCCGCCGGTAGCGGCGGCGCTGGGAGAGGAAGATGCCGCCGGAGACCAGCGCGGCGATGCCCACCAGCACCAGCAGGGACTGCCCGTAATGCGGCAGCCAACGCAGGAACACGGCGCTGACGACCAGGAAGGAGATCAGGGTGCGGCCCCAGGCCAGCACGGTGCGTTCGGGCTGCAGCCCGGGATCCGAAATGCGCACATCCTTCACGAGTCCTGCCTCCCCGGTGGCCTAGAAGCCATTGGCCAGGATCATTGCCACGGCCGCCACCGCCGCGGCCACCGCCCCGAACCCCAGCAGCGGCACGATCGCCGGAACCGGCAGCGGGGAGTCCTCACGCATCCGGCGCTCGACCCGCAGCCAGCGGAAGGCCGCCCCGCCGGCGATCAGCATGCCGATGCCAATGACAATCAGCGCCAGCCAGGTGCGCAGCGGAGTGGAGAAGGACGCGGCGGTGAAGGCCTCCAGGGCGATGCCGCCAGCCAGGAAGGCCAGGGACGTGCGGATCCAGGCCAAAAACGTGCGCTCATTGGCCAGGGTGAAGCGCGGGTCAGGTTCCTTGCCGCTGGGCAGGAGCCACCGGGCCAGGCGGCTGCGTTCATGGGTGGACATGGTCCTCCTTGGAAGGGGTCGGAAGCGGGGTCGCCGGCACGCGGACTGCATCTAAGTTCATCATGTCCGGGGATGGCGGCACCTGAAAAGTGGTTGCAGACGGCAATTATGAACCGGTTATTCGGCCCGCATCCGGCAGGCCGCCAGCTGCAGCGGCTCCAGCACCCGCTGCAGGTAGCTCTCCCGGTCCTCCCGTGCGGTCGGGGTGGGCGCGCTCAGGGCGATGAGCGGCCCCTGGGGCAGCTGCAGGGGAACGGACAGTGTGCGGATGCCCAGGGTGTGTTCTTCTTCCACGAAGCAGTATCCGCGTTGCCGTGCCAGCTCGATCTGCTCCATGATCTGGGTGCTGTCGGTCAACGTGCGCGAGGTCAATTCGATGCGGGTCGAGGACTCAATGACCGCCCGGGCCTCCTCGGCGGGCAACAGGGAAAGCATGGCCCGCCCCATGGCGGTGCAGTAGGCGGGCAGGTGGCGTCCGGCATTGACCTGGATCGCCAGCTCCTGGGTGGTCTGGGTGGCCAGCACGTTAATGACCTCCCCGTTGGAATATTGGGTGAGGGTGGCGGTTTCGTTGACCGTGTCCGAGAGCTGACGCAGGATCGGTTCGGCCTTGCGGGCGGTTTCATTGGCCGTCAAGTAGGGCTGGGCCAGCTCCAGCAGCTTGGCCCGTGCGCTGAACAATGACCCGTGCTGCGCGAGGTAGCCAAGCTCGGTGAGGGTGGCCAGGTAGCGGCGCACCGCAGCCGGGGCCAGGCCGGTGCGTCCGGCGACTTCGCTCAGGGTGAGCGGAAAACCGGTGAATGCCTTGATCACGCTCAACCCGCGGGCGAAGGACTGTACTCCCGTGGGGGAGTCATGGGGCACGGGCATCGGAATCCTTCCGCAAAGAAACATCAACGCCGCCTCTTGACCTGAGACGACGGTCACAATCATACTTTACGCACACCGAAAAGTATTTTCGCTCTGCGAAGTCAGGGGTTTTCATGCTTCATCGAACATCACGCCTCGCTGCGGCCCTGGCCGGCGCGCTGGCCCTGACCCTGGGGCTCAGCGGCTGCGTCGTGCTGCGCGAGGGCGGGACCGAGCCGGCGCAGAGCGCCGGTGCCCAGCAGGCCTACACCGAGGTGGTGCCGCTGCCCGAAAGCGTCAAGGAGCGCGGCTACCTGGTCTTCGGCTCGCAACTGGCCTCACCGCCCATGAACTTCCCGGCGGACAAGGGCTACCAGGGAATCAACGTCGACGTGGTCGAAGAAATCGGCAGCCTGCTCGGGGTGGAGATCCGCTGGAAGCAGCTGCCGTTCGCCGGGTTGATCCCGGCAGTGAAATCCAAGCAGATCGACGCCGGCATTGACCTGATCGGCGACACCCAGGAGCGGGCCCAGGTCGTGGACTTCTCCAACTACATGAACCAGGCCACCTCCCCGCTGGTGCAGCGCGGCAACCCCCACGGCATCGAATCCGCCGCTGATTTGTGCGGGTTGCCGATCGCGATCGTCCGCGGCGGGGTTCAGCTGGAGCTGGCCGAGGACGAAAACGACAAGTGCCTGCAGGAGGGCAAGAAGCCGATCGAGATCAACCAGTTTTCCGCCCCGGGTGATGCACGGCTTTCCGTGCAGGCCGGACGCACCGCAGCGTTTTTGGGCAACACCCCGGTGATGCGGTACATCGCCGAAAACAAGGCGACCAGCAAGGTTTTCGAGATGGGCGGGGAAGCGACCTACCAGCGCCAGCCCATCGGCATCATCACCGCCAAGGACCGCCGCGATCTGAAGCAGTCCATCCAGTCCGCCCTGGACGTGATGCAGGCCGAGGGAACCGTGGACGAACTGCTGGCCAAATGGGAAATCCAGGACCTGGCGCTGGATGCGCCACAGGACGAGGCGAATGAGGAGACAGGGGCAGGCCAATGAGCACCGTTGAGATTTCACAGCTCAAGGACCCGGTGGCCCGCCAGCGCCACCCCTGGCGGCTGGTGTCCGGGCTGCTGGTGATTGCCCTGGTGATCATGGCCGCCCGCGGCCTGTGGGGCAACCGGGCACTGGATCACTCCACCATCGCCGAGTACCTGACCTACCCCAGCATCATGAGCGGACTGAAGAACACAATTGTGCTGGCGCTGATCTCCATGGTCATCGGGGTCGTGGCTGGGTTCATCGTGGCGCTGATGCGCCTGTCGCGGAACCCGGTGCTGCGGGCCATCGGCTTCGCGTACGTCGCCATCGTGCGCAGCATCCCATTGCTGCTGCTGATCCTGTTCGTCGGGAACATCTCCCTGTTCTGGTCGGGCATTGACGTGCTGAACCCCATCACCGGAGAGCTCTGGTACAGCTGGGACATGAATGACCTGATCACCCCGTTCGTTGCCTCGATCATCGCGCTGGCGCTGAACGAGGCGGCCTACATGGCCGAAATCATCCGCTCCGGGCTCTCCGCGGTGGACACCGGCCAACAGGAGGCGGCCAACGCCCTAGGGCTGGGGCCACTGCGCACCATGTTCCGGGTCATCCTGCCCCAGGCGCTGCGCATCATCATTCCCCCCACGGGCAGCCAGTTCATCACGATGATCAAGATGACCTCCCTGGTCTCGGTCATCGCCGGCGGCGACCTGCTGACCGAAGCCCAAAACATCGCCGCCACCAACCTGCGCACCCTGGAGCTGCTCGTGGTTGCCTTCCTCTGGTACCTGGTGGTCACCGGCATCGCGACCATTGGGCAAAGCTTCCTGGAACGACGTCTGGCCCGCGGCCAGCGGAAAGGCTCGGTGTAGTCATGGCCCATTCCACCCCCACCCCGTCAGCGACCAGCACGAGGCCGCTGCTCACGGTGCGCGGCCTGCACAAGTTCTTCGGCCCGTTGCATGTCCTCAAGGGCGTGGACCTGCAGGTCAATGAAGGCCAGGTCGCCTGCCTGCTCGGCCCCTCCGGGTCCGGCAAGTCCACGCTGCTGCGGTGCATCAACCACCTGGAGAGCGTGGATGCCGGAAGGATCACCATGGATGGGCAGACGCTGTCCTACTTTGAGCGCGGCGGGCAGATGCACCTGCGCCGCCGCCGGGAAATCGATCGGCAGCGCCAGGAGATCGGCATGGTCTTCCAGCACTTCAACCTGTTCCCGCACTACTCCGTGCTGCAGAACATCACCCTGGCTCCCACCCTGCTGGGCAAGTCCAACGCCACCCAAGCCAAGGCCACGGCCATGGAACTGCTCGAACGGGTCGGTCTGGCCAACAAGGCGAACGCCTACCCGGCGTCCCTATCCGGTGGGCAGAAGCAGCGGGTGGCCATCGCCCGGGCCCTGGCCATGAAGCCGCGGGTGATGCTCTTCGACGAGCCGACCAGCGCGCTGGACCCGGAGCTGGTCGGTGAGGTGCTCAAGGTGATGAAGGCGCTCGCCGACCAGGGCATGACGATGATCGTGGTCACCCACGAGATGGCGTTCGCCCGTGAGGTCGGGGACCAGGTGGTGGTCATGGACAACGGGGTGATCCTCGAATCCGGGCCGCCGGCCCAGGTCTTCGACGACCCGAGCCATGAACGCACCCGCGACTTCCTGCGCCATGTCCATTAGCGGCTCCTAGGCATTTGAGAACAACGAACAACCAAAGGCGGATCATGACCACCAAGAGCAAGCTGGTGCTGCTGGGCACCGGGGGCGGGCCCACCCCGAAGATCGAACGCAATGCCGCATGCAACGCGCTCGTCGTGGGCGATGCCACCTACATCATCGACGCGGGCAACGGGGTGGCCCGGCAACTGGCACGCGCCCGGCTGGCGTTCAACTCGCTGCGCGCCGTGGGGATCACCCACCACCACTCGGATCACAACGCGGACGTGGGCACGCTGCTGCACCTGGCCTGGTGCGCCAATCTGGACCGGCCGGTGCAGACCTTTGGCCCGGCCCCCTGGCAGAGCATGTGGGACTCCTTCCTGGACTACGCGCGCCGGGATGTGCAGATCCGCATCGTGGACGAGGGGCGGCCGGACTTCGCCTCGCTGGTCAGCGCCCGCAACGTCACCGAGCCCGGCCTGGTGTTCGAAGACGAGCGGGTGCGGATCACCGCGGCGTGGGTTAACCACCCGCCCATCGAGGCGCTGGCCTACCGGATCGACACCGAGGACCGCAGCTACGTCATTTCCGGAGACACCACGCCGTGCGACTCCCTGGTGGAGCTGGCCCGCGGTGCCGACGTGTTGGTGCACGAGGTGATGCACATCCCCAGCATTGATCCCCTGCTGCAACGCTCCAACGGGCAGCGGCTGCGCGAACACCTGATCGACTCCCACACCGCCTCCACGGATGTGGGCGCGGTGGCGGCCCGCGCCGAGGTCGGGCACCTGGTGCTCTCACATTTCGTGCCCAGTGCCCCGCAGGTTCCCGACCAGGTTTGGCTGCAAGACGCGCAGCAGGACTTCGGCGGGCCGATCACCGTGGGTGCGGACCTGATGGAAATCTAGGTGCCCCGACCGCGTCCCGGGATTCAGCCCCACCCGCAGCACACGGACAGGATGTAGTCTGGGTCACAAGTAGCCGTTGGTGGTCAGGGAGGGGTTCGGCAATGTTTGAACTGAATGAGGACCAGCAGGCGCTGGTGGAGATGGTTCGGGACTTCGCGGCGGACAAGCTGGCCCCGCACGCCCTGGAATGGGACGCAACTTCCCATTTTCCCACCCATGTGCTGGCCGAGGCCGGGGAGCTGGGGATGGGCGGCATCTACGTCAGTGAGGAACACGGCGGCTCCGGGTTGACCCGCAGCGACGCGGTGCTGATCTTTGAGGAGCTGGCCAAGGCCGATCCAAGCATTGCAGCCTACATTTCCATCCACAACATGGTGGTATGGATGATCGACGCATTCGGCACCGAGCAGCAGCGTTCGCGCTGGCTGCCGGGGATGCTGCAGATGCAGCAGCTGGGCGCGTACTGCCTGACCGAGCCCGGGATCGGTTCCGACGCGGCGGCGTTGAGCACCCGGGCCCGGCGCGAGGGCGATGACTACGTGCTCAACGGCGTCAAGCAGTTCATTTCGGGGGCCGGATCAGCGGCGCTGTACATCGTCATGGCCCGCACCTCCCAGGACGGGGCCGCGGGGATCAGCGCCTTCCTGGTGCCCGCGGACGCGCCGGGCCTGTCCTTCGGCGCCAACGAGAAGAAAATGGGGTGGAAGGCCCAGCCCACCCGCCAGGTGATCATGGATGACGTGCGGGTCGCGGCGGACCAGATGCTCGGCGCCGAGGGGCAGGGATTCTCCATTGCCATGCGCGGGCTGAATGGCGGACGACTGAACATCGGGGCATGCTCACTGGGCGGTGGTCAGCACGCGCTGGAAAAGAGCGTGGCCTATCTGAAGGAACGCCAGGCCTTCGGCGGACCGCTGACCCGGCAGGAGGCGCTGGTCTTCGAACTGGCCGACATGGAGATGCGCCTTGAGGCGGCGCGCACCCTGCTGCGCCGCGCCGCCGCCGCGTTGGACGCCAAGGCTCCGGATGCTGTCCGATTGTGTGCCATGGCCAAACGAATGGCCACAGATGCGGGTTTCAACGCCGCGAACAGCGCCATCCAGCTGCATGGCGGCTACGGCTACCTCAGCGAGTATGGCCTGGAGAAGATTGCCCGCGACTTGCGGGTGCACCAGATCCTGGAGGGCACCAACGAAATCATGCAGTTGATCGTGGGGCGTTCGCTGATCGAGTCCTAGACCGCACGTGGGCTGCAGCGGGGCGGGCCCCGCCTCGCGGAGGCCGTTCGATGAGTTCCCCTGTGCCAGCATGCGGGCGTGCCGGAACTTCGTTGCCTGCAGGATTCTTGGTGCTGCCACACCCGGTTCTATAGCCAGAAGCTTGGCGACTGGAGGATGCGCTCAAGCAGTTCCTGAACTTCCTGCGCCCGATCTTCCCAATATGCGGAGCCGAGTAGTAGGTCAAACTCCGATTCTCCGGCACGTTGGGCGAACTGGTCGCGGTAATCTTCCAGTGCATTGGACAGGTCGTCGAATTGATCTTTGGTCAGGGTGAGCTGGAGGGTGGTTTTTGGCATCCGCTGATGCTCCTTTCGTCCACTTCCGCGTTCTCTGGGTTGTTCCTTCGCGTCTGGTGTTGTTGGAAACTTGAAATGCCCCGCAAAGAAGGGCTGATCCGCTCAGAAGCCATCCGCTCATCGGTACCTCCGGCATGCGCGGGCGGGCGCTTTGGCAAAGAACCGCTTCGCGCGGTTGCCGGAGGTTGGAATGACGCTCTAGCGAACCTCGGCTCAAGAAGCGGTATGAGCCGTGGCCGCACCCTTGGTGCCCGAGGAAGATGGTGCTTTCGGCGTGGTCGGCGTGGTCGGTGTCGACGTGTCGACTTTCTCTACGCTTCGAATCATTCCATGGAGAAATTTGGCCGCTGCGGTGCGTTCATCCGCGGTAAGGCTTTCCACCGCTTCGAGCATTCGCTGATGCATGGGACCAAGAGTTTCACGCACCTCCTGATCCGTGTGCTTGGTGGGCATGATCGCCACCGACCTGCGGTCCTCGGGGTGCACCACACGCTGTGCATAGCCGTCGCGGCACAAGCGGTCAATCAGTGCCGATACCGAGGCGTTGGAGATCTCCAGTTCGCTGGCAAAGTCCTTTTGGCGCAGTATCCGCCCGGATTGATGGGCCTTGAGCAGGAAGCGCAGAGCGAGAAGATCCGTTTCGCCCATTCCCATGGAGTCCCTGGTTGCCGCCCGCATTTTGCGTTCCGCACTTCGATAGCGGCGCAGCAGGTTGAGCAGATCGATCGGCGTGGTTTCCTCGGACCCTTGCGGGTACCAGTAACCGCTGCTTTGAAGTGCGCTCATCGGGGCCTTTCTACTGGAGAGCCGTGTTCTTTAGACCTTGGGAACCACGGTCCAGTCCGTTTTTTCAATCTCCAGCTTGATACATCACAATCTTACATATAGCCTTTCTAACAGTTAGCCAGGCTAAGTGTTATTTTACTATGGAACATCCCGATACACGAGGAGTGAGACATGACAACTAATCATCTTGAGCACCTGGATCACCCTCCGGCCGGGAAGGCCTGGTCACGCAAGTTGTCCGAAGTGGCCCGCTATGCCCGCTACCAGTGTGGGGGACGGGCAGACGTACATTCCTGCCAGTGCTCAATCACCGGTGACCCGGATCAATTGGTCATCAATTTTGCGTGCACCGCGACGCACGAGCGATACGTTGCGGATTTGATGCAGTTCGTCAATGACGAACTTCTGCCGCAGCTGGAACAAGTCATCGGCATTCAATTTGAGGTGCGGAACCTGCAATTCGCCGTTCAGGGTCAGCATCCCGCCCCCGCCGTGGTGGCAGGGCAGGCGGCCCAGGTGGGCACTGCCGAAGCGGGCTGGCTAATTGATCCCTTCTCGACCGGAGAACAGCCAATTATTGCCTCCCCGACCCTGCGCAGTGAAGCAACGCAGGCACAGAAGAAGATCCTCAGCTAAGCGCACTGCTTCAAACGGTGATTTGCCCGGCGGACGCGAGTCAAAAAGTGACCACAGGCGCTCCGCAACGCTGCCGTCCAGACCGCAGTGCAGTGTTTGTTGATTTCTGAAATTAGTCGTTCTTAGAGATAGGGAACCAAGACATGCCTGGTCGTATCATCAGGACACAGACTGCGCAGCGGGTAGCGCAGGTATTGGCAACAAACAAGGGCAAAGAGTATTTGGGGCTCTTCGGGTGGAAGCCCGGAGTTCCCATTGTGATGACTCAGGCCTCAGAATCATTGGCTGATGCCATGGGCCTGGCCTCCATCCATGGCCGGGCAGTGTTTATTGCCATGATTGATCGGCACACGGATGAACTGATGATGCTGCACCTGAGCACTCAGCAGCCGGATCTTCGGACCGTTGGTGCGATGCCCCAGGAGATGGGGATGGGTGAATTTTTCGGGAGGCTTACCCAGGCTGATGGCGTCATGACCTTCCGGGTGCCGCAGTGGAAGTACTCGGTCGTGGCGCACAAGATACCTTCCCACGAAGTCTTTCGCGAGGTCGTGTCCCAGCGGGGGTACCGCTTTGCCACGATGCGCTAGCAGGACCGGCTCAAGCCTTGATGCTGGCCCGCGCCCGCCCGGTCATCGCCCGCGGCCCTGGTCTGCTGCGTTGAGCGCCGCACCTTCCGTGGGCAGGTGCGCAGGCGGCACGGGGCTGACCGGTTCGCGCCGGTCAAGCACCTCGGGCAGGGTACCGCCATTCATGACCGCCAGCAGGGTGGCCCGCGTGGGAGCCATTAGCCGCAACCTGCCGGAGTCGGTGTCCTTCAGCAGCTGGCGAGGCGTGATCCAATGCGAATCCAGGGCTTCGGTGGTCTGGTGCCGCGGCTGCTGGCCAGCGTCGAGTCCGGCCACATAGAAGAAGGTGTCAAAACGCTTTGGGTGGCCGAGCGGGGTAATCCAGTTCGCCCACGGCACCAGCTGGCGGGGCTGCAGGCGGGCGCCGGTTTCCTCCCAGACCTCCCTGATGGCCGCGGCCGCCACTACGGCGGAGGCGAAGTGCGATTGCTGTTCGCCCAAGGCCCACAGCGAGGTGTTCCGCCACAGCTGGGCGTGTCCGGCTGCCACCGGTTCGGGAATCGTGTCTACCGCCGCCGCGTCTTGCTCGTCGACACGCCCGCCGGGGTACACGACCACCCCGGGGGCAAAATCCATGGTCCGGGTCCGGTGCTGGATAAAGACCTCCAGCCCGTGGACCGATTCCCGCAGCAGCAGCACGCTGGCGGCCCGTTGCACCGTTGCCGTCTCGTGCGCCGCCCGCTGTGCCGCGGTGCGCTGCGGTTCTGGCCAGTTCTGCTCCATGGCTCCCAGTATGGCCGATCTGGACGGTGAGTGCCGCCTTGGCGTGGGGCACCGGGAGAAGCCGCGCACCGCGGCTTTGCAAAAATACACGGCGCCGGGGTGTTGTTCCCGCCGCGAGGCTTGGCACGATGGGAATCAAGAGGACGCCGTACCCCGGAAGGAAAATGCCATGACAACCAATGAAACCGCCCGTGGGCAGGTACCGGGCAATGAAGGGCTCGCCGGGCGTCGGGCCATTGTCACCGGTGGGGGCGGCGGCATCGGCCTGGCCTGCGTGCGGGCCCTGGCCCGGCGCGGAGCGCAGGTGATCGTGGCCGACCGGGACGAGGCCGCGGCCAGCGCGGCCGCGGCCGAGGTGGGCGGGGAATCATGGGTGGTGGATCTGTCCGACACCCGGGCGCTGGAGACCCTGGAGTTATCGGCGGACATCCTGGTCAACAATGCCGGGGTGCAGCGGGTCGCGCCGATCCATGAATTCGATCCGCAGGACTGGCGGCTGATCCACCGGTTGATGCTCGAGGCCCCGTTCCTGCTGATCCGAGCGGTGCTGCCGGGCATGTATGAGCGAGGTTTCGGGCGCATCATCAACATTTCCTCGGCCCACGGGCTGATTGGCAGCGCCTACAAGTCCGCCTACGTGGCCGCCAAGCACGGGCTGGAGGGGCTATCGAAGGTCACCGCCCTGGAAGGTGCGCAGCACGGGGTCACCAGCAACTGCATCAACCCCGGCTATGTGCGCACCGCCCTGGTGGAGCGCCAGGTCGCCGACCAGGCCGCGGCGCACTCCATCCCCGAATCCGAAGTCGTCGCCAAGGTGATGCTCACCGAAAGTCCGATCAAGCGCCTGGTGGAGCCCGAGGAGGTGGCCGAGCTGGCCGCATGGCTGGCCGCCGGGCCGGCGGCCATGGTCACCGGGGCCAGCTACACCATGGACGGGGGCTGGACCGCGCACTAGCGCCGCGGCCCAACCACCCTAGCCGGCGACCTTCTGCACCCGGTGTCCCAGCTGGTGGGTGGGCACCCGGAAGGTTTCCCGGGCGGTCAGCGCCGAGATGCTGGCCACCAGGGCGACCGCGGCGGTGAACAGGCTGATCTGCACCCAGCCCCCGGGCTCCAGTCCACCCATCGCCGCAACGATCGAGGGGGCGAAGCCGGCCATCAGGAATCCGAGCTGGGTGCCGATCGCCAGGCCGGAGAAGCGCACCTGGGAGGAGAACATCTCCGCATAGAAGCTGGGCCATACCGCATTGGCGGCCGCGTAGGCGCAGGAGAAGACCAGCAGGGACAACGCGAACTGCAGCAGCGTGTTGCCGCTTTCCATGGAACGGATGTAGAAGGGCATGAAGGCGGCCGAACCCAGCGCGCCGTAGATGTACACCGGCTTGCGTCCGATCTTGTCGGCCAGCATGCCAAAGAGCGGCTGGGTGAACAGCGCACCGATGTTGCCCACGACCACCAGCCACAGGGTGATCGACTCATCCAGGTGGCCGATGGTCTTGCCGTAGGAGATCGCCAGGGTGCCGTAGACGGTGGAGACGGCGGCGATGAACGCGCACAGGATCACCCGCAGCACGTCCCGCCAGTGGAAGCGCAGCAGTACGCCCAGCGGCAGCTTGGCGATTTCATTGTTCTTCTTCGCAGCCTCGAACTCCGGGGTCTCGTGCAGGGAGCGGCGGATGAAGTAGGTCACGATGACCACCACGGCCGAAAGCCAGAACGGGATGCGCCAGCCGATGCCGAACTTGATCTCATCGGGCAGGGCCACCACGGGAATGAACACCAGGGCAGCCAGGATCTGCCCGCCCTGGGTGCCGGTCAGCGTCCAGGAGGTAAAGAAGCTGCGGCGGTGATCCGGGGCGTGTTCCAGGCTCAGTGAGGAGGCCCCGGCCTGCTCGCCCGCGGCGGAAAGCCCCTGCAGCAGCCGGGCCAGCACCAGCAGGATCGGCGCCAGCCAACCCACCTGGTCGAAGGTCGGCAGGCAGCCGATGGCGAAGGTGGCCGCGCCCATCATCACCAGGGTGAACATCAAGACCTTTTGCCGGCCAATCCGGTCCCCGAAGTGTCCGAGGATCACCGCACCAATGGGTCGGGCGATGTAGGCGAAGCCGAAGGTCGCCAGGGACATCACCGCGGCATTGGTGTCCGCGTCGGGGAAGAAGATGTGCGGGAAGATTAGGGCCGCGGCGGATCCGAAGATGAAGAAGTCATAGTATTCGACGGCGCTTCCCATGAAGCTGGCCAATGCCGCCTTGACCGGCGTGCGCTGGGGGACCGGCGGATTGCTGGCGTCCGCCCCCTGGTGGATGTGTGACATCAAGATCTCCTCGAATCAGGTCCTGGTCCTACTGAAATTCTACGCTTGTGCGCTATGCGTACACTTGTGCGTAAAACGTACATGGATATAGAGTAGAGCTAAATCACAATCGAGACAATCCCCTTCGCCGCAACGTCCGCATCGCGGTCCGGCGCCAGCGATTGCCACGCCATCGGACGCTGTCTGAAGATGGAGGCAGGGCCAGCAGCAACTGACCCGCCCCATCCGGCGGGTCGGGTGAAGGGTTGAAGAACGAGAATGGGGAGCACCCGGTGAGCACCACAGCACAGTCCTATCTGGTCGGTCTGATCGGCGACGGCGTCATGCCCTCGCTGACCCCGCCGCTGCATGAACGCGAAGCCGATCAGCACCGGCTGCGCTATCTTTACCGGCCCATTGACCTGACCGAAATCCATCGCCCCGCCCAGGACGTGGGGCAGCTGCTGCGCGCCGCCGCGGAGCTGGGCTACAACGCCTTCAACATCACCCACCCCTGCAAGCAGCTGGTGATGGAACACCTGGATGAGATCAGCCCGAACGCCGCCAGCATCGGGGCCGTGAACACCGTGGTGATCCGGGACGGGAAGTTCCACGGGCACAACACCGACGCCTCCGGGTTCGGCTGGGCACTGGCCACCGGGCTGCCGCAGGTGCCGCTGGAGACCGTGCTGCAGCTGGGGGCCGGTGGCGCCGGGGCGGCCGTTGCCTACGCTCTGCTGGATTCCGGGGTGCGCCACCTGATCCTCGTTGACCCGGATGAGCAACGCGCCGGGCAACGTGCGGCCGCGTTGAGCCAGAATTTCCCTAACCGGCAGATCAGCACCGCCACGCCCCAGCAGGCTCCGCAGCTGCTGGCGCAGGTGGACGGGCTGCTGAACGCCAGCCCGATTGGCATGCACCATCATCCGGGCCTGCCGCTGGAACTGACAAACCTCGAACCCCGCCACTGGGTGGCGGACTGCGTCTACCGTCCGGTGGACACCGAACTGATCACCACCGCGCGGGACCGCGGCTGCCGGGTGCTCGATGGCGGCAACATGGCGGTGGGTCAGGCCGTGGACGCGTTCGAGATCATCACCGGAATCCGCCCCGATGCCGTCCGGATGCGTGAACACCTGCTGCAGATGCTGGAGGCCGGACTCTGATGCGCACCTCCATCGCCACCGTCTGCCTCTCCGGCACCCTGGAGGAAAAGATGCTCGCCTGCGCCAAGGCCGGTTTCGACGGCATCGAGATCTTTGAACAGGACCTGACCGTCAGCCCCAAGTCCCCGGAGGAGGTCCGCGCCCTGGCCCAGCGCCTGGGACTGAGCCTGGACTTGTTCCAGCCGTTCCGCGACTTTGAAGGGGTGGACCCGGCCACGCTGGCGGCCAACCTGCGCCGGGCCGAGGAAAAGTTCAAGCTGATGCAGCGCCTGGGCATGGATCTGATCCTGCTGTGCTCCAATGTCGCCACCGCCACCATCAACGATGACGAATTGTTTGCCGACCAGATCCGCCAGTTGGCCGACCTGGCAGAGCGCTACCAGGTGCGCATTGCCTACGAGGCGCTGGCCTGGGGCAAGTACGTGAACACCTACCAGCACTCCTGGCGCATCGCCCAGCTGGTGGACCGGCCAAACGTGGGGATCTGCCTGGACTCCTTCCACATCCTCTCCCGCGGGGATGACCCGGCGGACATTGCCCGGATCCCGGGGGAGAAGATCTTCTTTGTCCAGCTGGCCGATGCCCCGGCCATGAAACTGGATGTGCTCTCCTGGTCCCGCCACTACCGGGTGTTCCCGGGCGAAGGCGGCTTCCAGCTGGATCAGTTCATGGCCCAGCTGGTGCGCTCGGGCTATGACGGGATCGTGTCGTTGGAAATCTTCAATGACGTCTTCCGCCAATCCAATGTCGTGCGCACCGCCGTGGACGGGCTGCGCTCACTGATCTGGCTGCAGGACCGCACCATGGAACTGATGGGCAGCGAAGCCAACGGCTATCCGTTGCAGCTGCGCGCCCTGCCCGAGGCGCAGGCGCCGGAAGGGTTCGACTACGCCGAGATCCGCACCGAGGACCCCGAACTGGTCGCCGGGATGCTGGCCCAACTGGGCTTCAGCTTCCACGGCCAGCACCGGCGCAAGCCGGTCCAGCTGTGGAAGGCCGGCAACGCTCGCATCATCATCAACACCCAGCGCAGCCGCGGGGTCACCGCCCAGGTCTCGGGCTTCGGGATCCAGGTGCCCGACGCACGACCGAGCACCGAGCGCGCCCGAGCACTGCTGGCCCCGGTGGTCCCGCGGCACCACACCAGTGACGAACAGGAGCTGACCGGGTTCCTCGCCCCGGATGACACCGAGGTCTTCTTCTCCAGCCCCCAGGCCACCGCCGCCTGGGAGGCGGAATTCGGGGTTGGCACCCCGGCCACCCCGGCCGGGCCGATCACCGGAATTGACCACGTGAACCTCGCCCAGCCCTGGCAGGCATTCGATGAATCCGTGCTGTTCTACACCAGCACGTTGAACCTGCAGGCCATCGCCGGAACCGAGGTCCCCAGCCCCATGGGGCTGGTGCGTTCCCAGGTGCTGCGCACCCCCGACGCCGAGGTGCGCCTGGCCCTGAACATCGTGCCCCAGGGCCTGGAGGCGACCATCGAGCGCAACCACGAATACCCGGAGCACATCGCGGTGGCCACCACCGACATCATCGCGCTGGCGCGCCGGGCGGTGCAGGCCGGCATGGAGTTCCTGCCCGTGCCGGAAAACTACTATGAGGACCTGGCTTCCCGCTTCGAGCTGTCCGAAGAGCAGCTGCAGACGCTGCGCGAACTGAATCTGCTCTTCGACCGGGACGAGCACGGCGTGTTCCTGCACTTCTACACCGCCACCGTGGGAAATCTGTTCTTCGAAGTCGTGGAACGCCGTGACGGCTACGATGGGTACGGGGCGCCGAACGCCCCGATACGGCTGGCGGCGCAGTTCGAAAGGAACCGCCTCACCGGTCGATAACCAACGACAAAGTGGAAGCGGGGATGCTGCGCGTGGCCGAACAACCGGACTACTACGTGAAGTCGGCCGAGAAGACCCTGGCGGTGCTGCTGGCCTTCTCCGCGCAAAGCGACCCCCTGACGGTGTCCCAGGTGGCCGCGGCCACCGACGTCACCCGGGCCACCGCCCGGCGTTTCCTGCTGACCCTTGTGGATTTGGGCTACCTGGAAAGCGTGGGCAACGCGTTCCGCCAAACCCCCAGGGTGCTGGACATCGGGGCCTCCTATCTCTCCGGGCTGACGCTGCCGCAGGTCGCGGCCCCGCACCTGCAGCGCCTGGCCCGCGAGCTGGAGGAAACCACCTCGCTGTGCGTGCTGGACGGGCAGGACATCCTGTACGTCGAGCGGGTGCTTTCCCCGCGCCTGCACTCGCTGAACACCGCCATCGGCAACCGGATGCCCGCCTGGGTCACCTCCATGGGCCGGGTACTGATGGCGGGGCTGCCGCACGATGAGCGGGAACGGTTCCTGTCGCGGATCGAGCTGACCCATTACACCTCCAAAACCGTGGCGAGCATCGATGAGCTGCGCGAGGAGCTGGAACTGGTGGCGGACCAGGGGTGGTCGATGGTCGCCCAGGAGCTGGACGAGGGGTTGCGCGGCCTGGCGGTTCCGGTGTATCGCGGCCAGCAGCTGCTCGGGGCCCTGAACGTATCCGTGCAGCCCGGGCGGGTTGGCTCGGATTCCATTACCGAGCAGATGATTCCCCTGATGCTGCAGACCGCCCGGGACATTGCTGATGACTTCGGCGGGCGGATCGCCGCGAACTAGCTGCGCCAACCCTCCTTGGCCAGGAGGCGCGCAGACCGCAGAGCGGCGGCCGGGCCGGACAGCGGGCCGTGGACGAGCGGTGCAACGGCAATGCGCCCTGCTCGTCCACGGCTGGGCGGCTAGGCGGAAAGCGCCGCAATCTCCTGTTCAAGCAGGGCCGAAAGGCGCTTCACGCCCTCGGTGATGGTCGGCTCGTCCACCGCGCAAAATGCCAGGCGCAGTTTGTTGCTGGACTCCTCTCCCGGGCTGAAGGCGGCGCCGGGGATGAAGATAACCCCGGACTTCACGCCCTCCTGCAGCAGTTCATAGGTGTCGATGCCCTGCGGCAGGGTCAGCCAGATGAAGAACCCGCCTTCCGGGCGGGTGTAGCTGATACCCTCGGGCAGGTACTGCTCCAGTGCGCTGAGCATGGCATCACGGCGTGCCGCATACAGCTGGCGGTAGTCATCGATCTGGCCCCGCCAGTCGTGTTCCTTCAGGTAGTCGCTGATGATCATCTGATTCAGCGTTGGTGGGCACAGCGCCACCGCCTCCCCGGCCAGGTAGAAGCGCCGGAACAGGTGCGTGGGAACCGCGGCCCAGCCAATGCGCAGGCCGGGGGAGAGGATCTTGGAAAACGAGCCCATGTAGATGACGTTCTGCGGATCCAGGCTGCGCAGCGTGGGGGCGGGCTCGCCCTCGTAACGCAGCATGCCGTACGGGTTGTCCTCCAGCACCAGCACTCCGGCGGCGCGGCAGATGTCAACGACGCGTTGGCGCCGTTCGGCGGCCAGGGTGATCCCCGAGGGATTGTTGAAGTTCGGGATGGTGTACAGGAACTTCACCCGTTCCCCGGCAGCGCGTAGTTCCTCGATGCGACGTTCCAGGGCTTCGGGGACAATTCCGTCCTCGTCGGTCAGCACCGGGGCTGCCTTGACCTGGTAGGCCTCAAAGGTGTTCAGGGCCCCGACATAGGTCGGGTCCTCGCAAAGCACGGTGTCGCCGGGATCGCAGAAGACCTTGCAGGCCATGTCCTGGGCCGACTGGGAACCGTTGGTCACCACCACGTCATCGAAGTCGACGTTGTGGATGCCTTCGGCCGCCATGACCTCCAAAATCTGGCCGCGTAGCTCCTCGGTGCCCAGGCCCGAACCGTATTGCAGGGCCACCGGCCCCTGCTCAACGATGATGCGCCGGGCGATCTCGCCCAGCTTCGCCAGGGGTAGGGACTGCAGGTAGGGGTTGCCTCCGGCAAGGGAAACGAGTGAGGGGTCCAATGACAGCTCGAAAACGTCGCGGACGGCCGACTGTTTGATGCCGGCGGCGCGTTCGGAGAACAGGGTTTCGTGCTGGGCGATGATGGACTCGTTGGCGGGTGAGACCGACATGGTGCTCCTCAACTAGCGTGGCGTGTCGGCGGTGGCGTCCGGGAAGCCCGCGCGAGGAACCCGGTGGGCGGCGACACTGCCGAAGTTTTCCGATGAACTACTTAAGTATTCTGACAGGAAAACGCACGCTTGGCACTAGTTGGCGTCAATTCTGGCTTTTGTCATCCTGCTGACCGGTCGGGGGTTGTTCGCGGCTGGCCAGCCAGGCCTCAATGCTGGCCGGGCGGATCCGGCGGTGCGTCCCCCGATACTCAACGGGAATGATGCCCGAATCGGTCAGCTTGCGAAGATAGCTGTTGGAGATGCCGGCCATCTGCGCGGCCTGCGAGGTATTGAGCAGCAGCTCGGGGGTACCGATGCTGACCGCTTCTCCTTCCGAAAGCCGGCGCAGCGCCTCCAATAGGACCTGTTGTGCGGCGGCTGGCAGCTGCAGGGCCGTTCCGTTGACGAAGACCGTCGTGTCTTGTGCCTCAGCCAGGGCGCGGGCCAGCTTCTTGGCCTGTTTATCTTCTAGCGCGTCGAAGGTGCGTACCTTACTTAATGCAGCGGTGGGGGAAGCCATACTTCCATCTTGCCCCAGTTGCCGGTGGGCCGCATTGCTTCACTTGTTGACGGTACGAAAACCGGTATTGCTGCTGGCAGAGTCGGGCGAATTATGACTGCGCGCCGACACGCGGTAGCGGTTGCAGTAGGAATCGTGGCAGAGGTGGGAGCCGCCGCGAAGAACCCTCCCATCTCCAATCGTGGGGCCGGTCGGATCCTTGAGCGGGCTATTGCGATAGTACTTGGGGAGGAACCAATCGCTACACCATTCCCATGCGTTCCCGGCAACGTCGAAGAGTCCTACGGGGTTGGGCGGATAGCTTTTGACTGGAGAAGTGCCTGTGTAGCCGTCCTCGGCGGAATTGTGCTGGGGGAAGTTCCCCTGCCAGATGTTGCATTGATGCTGACCTCCCGGCATCAATTCGTTGCCCCACGCGTAGCGCTGTCCCTCGACCAACCCACGCGCGGCGTATTCCCACTGGGCCTCGGTGGGCAGCGCCCGTCCAGCCCAGCGGCAGTAGGCCATCGCGTCATTCCATGAAACCTGGACGACCGGATGATCCGCGAGGTCCTGCCAGGAAGAGCCGCGGCCGGTGGGATGGCGCCAGTTCGCTCCGCGAACCCCTAGCCACCACGATGTCCCAGTTGCGGATCCGATGACATCGGAGCTCGGTGCGCTGAGATATCCGCGAAAGACTGCTGAGTATCCGAGCCGCTCAGATTCCGTTAGGTAACCGGTGGCTTCAGTAAAACAAGCAAATTGCTCGTTGGTGACCAGGGTGGCGTCCATGGAAAATCCAGAAACCTGAACCCGGTGTAGTGGCAACTCACCGTCAGCTGGATAACCTTCAGCAAAATGGTCGCCCATCTCGAAGCTGCCGGAGGGCAGATGAACCTGAGCTAGCGCATGCAGTCCAGGTGATCGACCGTTTACGAGCACCGAACCGGACGATGAGCCAACGGCTGTGGGTCCTGACGGTGACCCAGTTGCTCTGGGACTCGGGTGACAACAGCTCATGATCGTGGGGCGGGCTCGGTACGCGGGGTGTCGATTTGCTGGTGCAGCAAATGCTTGACTGAATCGCAGAGCGCGTCGATGAGCCGATCGGTGCGTTCCTCATCCGGGTCCGAAAGATGCTGCAGACTGATGCCGTCGATCCCTGCGATCACCATCCGCGAGACGGTATCAAAATCGATATGGGCAGCTTCGCCCATTGCTTCAGCGGCACTGCGGAAGATCGCGCTGGTGGAGGCGATCCATGCGCCATACATGGAACGATTGATCGTCCTTGCCGCGGAAATTTCCTGTTCATCCACGAGTCGGGTTGAACGCAGGAGCAGTTCAAAGGTCGTGACCTGCTCATGCGGGGCGGATAGCATGCGCCGCCAGATACGCCGGATGTGTCGTTCAACCGCGTCATCCAGACTCGTGGGACCGGGCATCGGGTCAAGCTCGCGCGCGTAGTCCCGGCTTAGATAGTTGTAGACCTCGTTGAGTAGTTCATCCTTGTTCCGGAAACAGTAATGCAGGGCAGCGAGCGGGGCGCCTGCTTCAGCGGCTATTCGACGGGTCGTTGCCGCTGCCATTCCCTCAGCTGCGATGACGCGGGCAGCAGCTTCGATGAACTGACGGCTACGCTCTTCGACCGAAACTCGCGCCATACTTCATTCCTTTCATTGCCCGGCCAGGAAAAATCCACGCCTGATATGACCCTAACCCAAGCACTGTTTCTCGCTGTTCATCAGCCGATGAAGCACTGATTTTTAACATTTTCCAACAAAAGCCGGTCAAGTGACTAAGTCGTTTGACATACTACTGGGTGTTGTAAGGCGGATCACATTCCGTTGGCGAGGATGACGAGGGAGGCGACGGCATGGCGGCACAGTTGATCGTGCACGGAGGAGTTGTACCTGAGGTCGGTCTTGACTCTGGGGTAAACGCTACGGAGGTGGCCGGAAGGCCGAGCGCGGTTGCGATGAGCGATGGCCGAATCACCGCCATCGGTGGTGACGAATTGCTGCAGCTGGCCGATGGATCGACGAGGATCATCGATGCACAGGGTGGGGCAATCTTGCCCGGCATCAATGACGGTCACCTGCATTTTGCCGCCAGTGCGATGACCCGATACGCGCACCTTCAGCTCAAGGATGCGCAGTCCTGGCAAGAAGTCGTTGACCGCATTGAGGCAGCTTCCCCCGACCCCGGCGGCTGGGTACGCGCTGCCGGATGGGATGAAGCGGTGCTGGGAACCGATGGCAGCGAGAACCTGGCCACGGCTCGGCCTGATACACCGGTAGTTGCCTTCGATGCCTCCGGCCACCAGGTGATGGTGAACGGTGAAGCGCTCCGTCGCCTGGAGCTGGGAGAAAAAGTTCCGGACGTGCCTGGGGGAGTAGTGGGTCGAAACCACGACGGCAGCGTCAATGGCCGATTCGCAGACGCGGCCATGCGCCTGGTCAACGATTCCCTGCCGCCGTTTGCCGAAGACCAACTGCGCCAAGCGTTCCTGCGGTTCCAAGACGAACTGCATATGCTGGGCGTCACTTCACTGACGGATCCCGGACTGGGACCCGGAGGTCGAACTCTCATGGCTGCCAGCTGTGACACGCCATCGTTGCAGATCCTGACGGAGCTCGCACGGGATGGCCTGCTGAGCTTGCGGGTGAATTGCCTGCTGCTCTTTGCTGGCACCGGCGGTGAGTCGGCGCAGTCGGTGCGCGAGGGGCTTGAGAGCGCTCTACCCGCCCTGGCCGAAGATGTTGACCCCTTGCGCCTCCGTATCGCAGGGGTCAAGGTTTTCGCTGACGGCATCCCACGCTCAGGCACGGCTTGGTTCCATGACGAGTATCAGCTCCCCTGCGGCCACGGGCACGGCGCATTAGTGCTTGAGGGAACGAGCGACGAAGATCGCGTCGACCAGTTTCGTGCGATTCTTGCACAAATCGACGCCGCAGGTTTGCAGGCCGGTGTCCATGCCACCGGAGACGCGGCCACCGAGGCGTTTATCGAGGCCGTCGAGTCACTACCGGATCCGCGCGGGGCCAAAAACAATCGGCACTACGTCATACATGGAGCATTCGCTGACAACTCCGTTCTGCGACGCATGGCCCGAGCCGGTATCGGTTACAGCACCAATCCCTCGATCCGCTCGGAAGCTGGAGCGCTGATGCAAAGGCTCCTCGGACAGCAACGCTTCGAAGCGCAGCAGCCCCTGGCCACAGCGGCAGAACGGGGAGTCGGTGTTTCATTGGCTTCCGACTCACCGGTGACCAGCCCCGACTGGCGCCAGAGCGTTATTGCCGCAGTTACCCGCAACACCAGCGCGGGACCGGGAGACGGGGAGCCGGAACGGCTCACCCAGGCCCAAGCCTTGGCGATGATGACCCAAACTCCAGCCTGGCAAGACCACGCTGAGCAGGACAAGGGCTGGATCCGTGAGGGATATCTAGCCGACCTGTGCATTTTGCGCGACCCGCTCAGTGCCCGGGTGGAAGAGCTGCTGAATAACCCCACCAGCTACACCATCGTGGGCGGGAACGTCGTCTACGAACGGGGCTGAAGGCCGGGAACCCCGGTCATATCAGGCAATTGCTAGCAACGCCACCGGGACCTCGCAAAAGATTGCCAGCGTCACGGTTCAGGCGCAGAGCCGCTTGTGGGTCCGAACCATTTTCCCGATCAGGGGCGCGAGACCAACTGCGCACCATTTACACCACTGATTTCTCACCCGATAGGTACCTCCATGAAAACGAAAACACTTGCAGCTGTTGTTACCTCACTGGCCTTGGGGGCCAGCCTCACCGCATGTTCCTCTCAGGATCAGGCGGCAGCCGAGCCGAACGCGGACGGGAACATTACGGTGAACGTCGGCACCATCGGCATTGCCTCCGACGCTGCGATCAACACCGCCATTGAGAAGGGCTACTTTGCCGACGAGGGCCTCGAAGTGAAGACCACCGTCGTCGCAAACCCGCCAGCGGGCATCGCCGCAGCCCAATCCGGTCAGCTGGACCTGGCATATACCCCTTCCATCCCGCTGATCAACGCAATGTCCCAATCCGTGGATCTCAAGGTGGTCGGTCCCGCTGACGGTTACGACGCCGCAGCCCTGAAGGATGAGACACCGGCCAAGGTCGATGACACGGGCCTCTTCGTGCGCCCCAACAGCGGGATCAGCCGAGCCAAGGATCTGGAAGGCAGGAAGGTGGCAGTGCCAGCTCGAAAGGCCCAGCTGGAAGTCACCATCGCCAACATGGTGAGCAAGGACGGTGGAGATCCTTCAAAGATCAACTGGATGGTGCTCGACCCCGCCAGCTCGCTGCAGTCGTTGCAGCAATCACGGGTAGATGCCGCCGGCCTCGTTGCCCCGTTCTCTACAAATGCCGGGGCCGAGGGTATGGATCTGCTCGGGAGCCCAGGACTGGAATTCTTCGGGCCCGGCGCCGTGGGCCTATGGGTTGCCGGCGGCGAAAAGGTGGAGCAGAACCCCGAAGCCATGGCCGGTTTCCAACGTGCCATCGTGAAGGCCAACGCCTATGCCAACGAACACCAGGAGGAAATGGAGAAGAAGGCCGCCAAGATCACCGGGATTGATGAGCAAACCATCAGCACCGGGGCGGATAACTACTGGCCATCCGAAGTTGCCCTTGATGACCTGACCCACGTGGATGAACAGCTGGTGCAGCTCGGTTACCTTCCGAAGGGAGTGGATCTTGATGACTCCGTCATCTTCAGTGCAAACTAGCCCGCGGATGAGCGGCCGGAGGGCAACCCCCGCGCGCCGGACTACCGCAAGGGCAGCAAATACCCTGGAAACTCCGGCAACGAAAGCTGCACTTGGCGCGCTGGGAGCACTGCTGCTCCTCGGGCTATGGCAGGCAACAGCCGCCGCGGGAATCTTCGGTACGGGACTACCCACCGTCAGCGCGACGTTGGGGGAACTGACCCAACTGCTTGCCAGCTCCGAATTCTGGAGCGAAACGGCCATCACGATCTGGCTCGCCCTGCTCGGACTTGTACTTTCGATAGTCGCCGGAGTCATCCTGGGGCTGCTTATCGGCTCCCTGAGCACGGTGCGCTACGCGACCCTGGCAGTCGTAGAATTTCTCAAACCAATCCCGCCGATCGTCGTCTTGCCACTTTGCGTCATGATCTGGGGGCCGACCAGCCAGATGGCGTTGGTACTGGTGCTCATCGGAACGGTCCTGTCCACCACAATTCAGGTCATCGCGGGCGTCAACGACACCGACCCGGTCGCAACCAACACTGCACGATCCTTCGGCATGGGGCCCGCCGAACGCCTGTGGCGCATCACGTTGCCCTCGGCGTCCCCTTATATCGGCACCTCCGTTCGCATCGGCGCCCCCTCGGCGCTCATTATCGTTGTGGTCGCCGGGCTCCTTGGCGGTGCTCCAGGATTGGGCAGCAGCATTTATGGCGCCCAGGCGGCAGGGGACTTTCCTCGGGTGTACGCACTGGTGCTGGTGCTGGGTGTGCTCGGGTTGCTTGCCCAGAATGGGGCCGTCTTGATTGAACGCAAGGTTCTGCACTGGCATCCGGCCTTCAGGGAGGAAGCAAAGTGAAACGGCATCTTCTCAACCTCACGTTGGCGGTACTGACTCCGATTGTTTTGATCGCTGCCTGGTTCGGAGCTTCCAACTCATCGACCAATGCCTTCTTCCCACCCCTGCGGCAAATTCTTTCCCGCTTCGCCGATCTATGGTTATTCGAGCACTTTGTCAGTGACATTCTGCCGAGTATGAAAAATCTCGTTCTGGGGTTCCTTATCGCGGTAGTGCTCGGTGTATTGATCGGGTTCGTCCTGGCTACGGTCCCGTTGTTGCGGGCCATGTTCGAACCCAGCCTGCACCTGTTGCGCGGAATTCCACCGGTGGCGCTGGTGCCGATTCTAATCACCTTGGTCGGTTTTGGTGACGAGATGCGTATTGCTTCCATCGTGATCGCCGCGGTCTTTCCCACCATGATCGCCACCATGGATGGCATCAAAGCGGTGGATTCTTCCTTGAAGGATGTGTGCACCGTGTACCAGCTGTCCCGCCGCGACCGGCTCATGTCCGTGTATCTTCCCTCCGCCGGACCGCAGATTGCAGCGGGCATGCAGGTCAGTTTGTTGGTGGCGTTCATCGTCATGATCGCCTCGGAGATGATGGGCACTGCACAGGGGATCGGTGCCATGACGCTGTTGGCCCAACAGACCTTCATGGCTGCGGACATGTGGGCCGGGATTCTCTTGCTGGGTTTCATCGGCTTCGCCAGCAATATGGTCTTTGACATCTTCAAGAACCGGGCTCTGTCCTGGTACATCGGATCCAAGAAACTGGAGAAAGTACAGTGAACTCCACGATTGACAACCCGACTCAGCACACCGAGCCCACGACACGGGTGCCGCGACTGCAAGTCGAGGCACTAGCCAAAACCTACGGCACGGGTCCAAAATCGGTCGAGGTCATCGAAAACCTGTCGTTCAGCGTCAAGGCCGGGGAAATGGTGTGCATCGTTGGCCCTTCCGGGGTTGGCAAAACGACGTTGCTGAAGTGCCTTGCCGGGCTGCATTCCTGCAGCGGCGGCAGCATGAAGATTGACGGCAAGGTGGTCAGTGGCCCGCCAGCGGAAATGGCGTTGGTGTTCCAGGACTACTCGCGCTCGCTGATGCCGTGGCTGACGGTCGAGAAAAACTTGCGCTTACCCCTTCGGCACCTGCGCCTTCCCGCGACGGAGGTCAGCGCCCGAGTGGAAGCGGCCCTCGCCGAAGTCGGTTTGAGCCACGCCGCAAAACGCTATCCCTGGCAGCTCTCGGGCGGCATGCAGCAGCGTGTGGCGATCGCCCGGGCCTTGGCCTACCGCCCCGAGATCCTCATCATGGACGAACCCTTCGCCTCCGTTGATGCACAAACCCGTTTTGAGCTGGAGGACCTCTGCCTCAAGATTCGTGATGAATTGGGGATGACGATCTTGCTGGTAACGCACGACATCGATGAAGCGGTCTACCTCTCCGACCGAATTGTCGCGATCGGGCATAAGCCCGCCACCGTCTTGGAAGTCATGGATGTGGACCTTCCGCGGTCCCGTAACCAGATCACCACCCGCGCCTTGCCCGAATTCTCTGAGCAGCGCACCAAGGTGCTCTCCCTGATCCGGGAGGCCCAGGTATGAGCCCAAAGAGCAAGTCCCCCAACATTCTGGTGTTTATTGCGGACCAGCTGCGGGCGGATCACCTGGGAGCCTACGGCAACGCCGAGGTGCGCACACCGAACTTGGACCGGTTGGCGGCGTCTTCAACCGTTTACGACTCCGCGCATGTCGCGAACCCCACTTGCATGCCGAACCGGGCCAGCCTGCTCACGGGCCGCTGGCCTAGCGGGCATGGCACACAGTACAACGGGATTCCAGTGAATCCTGATGCCTCCACCTTCGTGCGCCAGCTTTCCCGCTGCGGCTACCGCACGAGCGCTGTGGGAAAACTCCATCACCAAAACATGGGATGGGACTTCGAACCGGAACAACGGCAGCAAATCCTGGAAAGCGCACCGGGACTTCTCGATCCCGAACTGCCCGATGCCGTCGTCGCACGGCGTGAACCCGGTTGGGACCAATGGGAGAACCGTGCACGACATGAAGCCGGATACGTCGCGATGCCCGATGACTATTACGGCTACCAGGACGTAGACCTGGTCATCGGTCACGGAGACGCCCCCGGCGGGCATTGGCTGCATTGGGCTCGTGGAAAGGGAGTCGAGCCACGGGAACTGGGGGGCCCGGCAGCGGGGTCCGATGTTCTGGCCAGCTGGGAACAGGTCTATACCTCCGCGATTCCCGCCGAGGTGCATCCCACCAGCTACATTGGCGAGAAGGCGGTGGAACGCGTGCGGGCCGCCGCACGCGACGACGAACCGTTCTTCATGTTCGTTTCGTTCCCGGACCCACACCACCCATTCGCGCCGCCACGTGAGTACGCGCGCCGGTACGACCCGAAGAACTTGACACTCCCGGTGGGGTTCGACCAGGATCATGCCCGGTCCCCCGAACACATTCGTCGCATGCATCAACAACGCGGAACGCCGAACAGCGATCCGACCATGACTTTCGCCGTGACCGAAGACCAGTATCGGGCCGCCGCGGCCGCACAGTATGGGCTGATTGAGTTCATGGATGAGCAGATCGGCAAGGTGCTGGAGACACTGCAGGAGACCGGTCAGGCGGAGGACACCATTGTTGTGTTCACCGCGGACCACGGGGACCTCTTTGGGGACCATGGCTTGATGCTCAAGCACTTCTCCCACTATCGGGCGGTGACGCGTGTTCCCCTAATCATCCGCGTTCCCGGCCAAGACGATCAACGCCGGAGCAGCGAACTGGTTTCCAGTGCTGACTTCGCACCGACCATGCTCGACTTGGCTGGCGTGCCGGCATTTCGCGGTATCCAGGGCCGCAGCCTGGTCGACGGTCACGGGAACCTTGCGCTGGGAACCGGAGCAGAAGCACTGCTCATCGAGGAGGACCAGCCGTTCTCCCTCGACGGACTTCCCGCCCCGGTGCGCATGCGAACTGTAATCACGAGCGAGGGCCGTCTGACCCGGTACATGGGAACGCCAATCAGCGAACTCTACGACCATCGATCGGACCCTGATGAACTGCAGAACCTCGCCGGCACCGTGGAGGGGACTCAACTGGCCCATCGCCTGCAGACCGCCTTGAGCGAACAATTGGTCAACCTGGCAACAGCACGGTCGCGTCCCACAGCAGCCGCCTAATGGAGCGAGAACGAGGTAGGACGGCTGGGGAATTTATGACGCATATGCGACGAGCGGGAGTTGTCACGCGATGAACGGTTCCCGTATGGTGGAAACCAAGGTCTAAAGAAAGTACTGACCAACCATCATTGCGGCACGCAATGACGTGACGAGATGCCTTACCTGGCAACGGCGTTGTTGTTTCGTGCGTTTGTGACGTGAAGTTCGAGCCTGATGCGTGCTCGCTTTACCTGAACGTGGCCGGATGCTTGGTTTTGCGCGTTCCTGCGCTATGCCACAAGTTTCGTGGGCAATGCGTTATGCCGTTTTCAGCACTTTCTGAAGGAAGAAGAAGTCCAATGTCTGTTGACTCCACCCAAGACCTGTCCAAGATCACCGACGCCGAAGTTTTCGAAGCCCATGAGGGTGGCAAGCTGAGCGTCATCTCCCAGATGCCCCTGCGCAGCAAGCGCGATCTGTCGATCGCCTACACCCCGGGCGTGGCCAAGGTTTCCCAGGCCATCGCGGACGACCCGGCCAAGCATGATTCACACACCTGGGCCTCCCGCCTGGTGGCCGTGGTTTCCGACGGCACTGCGGTCCTGGGCCTGGGGAACATCGGGGCCGCCGCGTCACTGCCGGTCATGGAGGGCAAATGCGCGCTGTTCAAGGAATTTGCCGGACTGAACTCGATTCCACTGGTTCTTGAAACCACCGACGTGGACGAAATTGTGGACACCATCATCCGTCTTCGTCCCAGCTTTGGTGCCGTGAACCTGGAGGACATTTCCGCTCCCCGCTGCTTTGAAATCGAACGCCGGCTGATTGAAGCCCTGGACATCCCGGTGATGCACGATGACCAGCATGGTACCGCAGTGGTGGTGCTGGCGGCCCTGATCGGCGCGGCCCGCTACACACAGCGCGACCTCTCCGCGCTGAAGGTCGTCATCTCCGGTGCCGGCTCGGCCGGCGTGGCGGTAACGAAGCTGCTGCTGCAGGCCGGTGTGGGGGACGTGATCGTCCTGGATTCACGCGGCACCATCCACCGTGAGCGGGATGACCTGAATGCAACCAAGGCGGAGCTGGCGGCCATCACCAACCATGAGGACGTGATGGGCGGATTGGCCGAGGCACTGGATGGCGCCGATGTGGTCGTCGGGCTGTCCTCGTCGAAGTTCGATGAGGAAGCCGTGGCGCGAATGAACAAGGACGCGATCATCTTTGCACTGTCCAACCCCAACCCGGAGATCATGCCGCAGGACGCCAAGAAATATGCGGCGGTGGTCGCCACCGGGCGCAGCGACTTCCCGAACCAAATCAACAACGTGCTGGCGTTCCCGGGCATCTTCCGCGGTGCACTGGATTCCGGGTCTGCGAAGATCACCGAACAGATGAAGGTGGCCGCCGCACATGCGATCGCCGACCTGGTCGGCGAGGATCTGGCAGCCGACTACATCATCCCCTCCGCCCTGGACGAGCGGGTCATGCCCGCGGTAGCCAAGGCAGTTGGCGCGGCGGCCGAATCCGCCCAGTAGGCAGCATGCTGTAGGGCCGGGCCACGGCCGCACGAAGGACGCACCCACGATCCAACGGATCACCGTGGGTGCGTCCTTCGTTTTAAACGCGCTTTCTTATCCACAGATTTGCCGGGCACCGTTTGCCGAGGCATATCGGCACGACACTGGAATCTATCCGCGACGACCGCCGTGGAACCGCCCAACGACTGCGCGCCGATTGAGGAAGTGATTTCAGATGTGCACGATTTGCGCCCCTGATTCGCCCCAGGCTCAACTGAACCGGGACATCAGCCAGGACATCAAGAACGACGGATGCAGCGTGATGCTGTACCAAAACCCGGACGAGACAACGCGTTTCGGGCACACCATCGGTCTCAGCGCCAAGGGGCACCCGGAGCTGATGATCTGGGAGGAAGACACCACGTTCGTGGTGAAGTTGCTGCGCAACCTGGCGCACGGCATCGTCCACCATGGCCAACGCTTCGAACGTGATGACATCACCTACTGGTTCGGGTTCGCGTTGACTTTCGAGGAGATCGTCAACGTTGAGGAAATCGCCCCGATCGCCATGTGCCGCTACGGCGAAGGGACCAGGGTGCTCATGGTTGTCCCCGCCGAGGAGCAGGACGGCGGTTACCTCGAACTGGAGGACGAGGATGAACCCTACGACCGGCGCGGTCGGTGAGCCCGGTCAAGCCGGTGGGGTGTTGCCCGGCTGGAGGCAGCGGTCCCCACGAAGGAAGTTATCCACAAATCCGCGATCAAGCCCAAGAACACCCTTGCCCGGGTCAACACTGGGAAGGCCGGAGAAGCAAACACCATCCAAGGAGTGAGGACCATGTGCATGATGTGCGATGGCATGTCCGCCGCCGAAGTTGAAGCACACATCAACGGGCAGATCGCCCAGAACGGCTACGCCGTCTACTGCATCCAGGACCCGAACCCCAAACGCGTGTTCGGATACACCGTGGGCCTGACCCGCCTGGGGCAGCCGGAATTCCTGGTGCGGGGCATCAGCGAAGAAGACACATTGATCATGCTCAATGGGCTGGCACGCCAAGTGCTGCGCGGCGAATACTACGACCACGGCCACACCGCGGATTGGAAGGACGGGCGGCTGATGTACTTCGCCCTGAAGACCGGTGCGGGCAAGTACACCCTGGGAGTGCACCGGCGCTATGGGCTGGTGGCAAGGGTCCTGGAGGTGCACCTGATGAAGCACGGCGGCCCCGTCCGGAAAGCACCGAACGAGGCCGCCTGAGCAACGGTTGCCCTGAACCGCCAGGGGAGGCGGGGAGATTAGCCGCGGTACAGTGCCGCGGCCTGGTTCTCCTCCTCGACCTTGGCGGCATGCGCCTGGCGCAGGGCCTGATGCTGCGGGTTCTTGCGCAGCTTCAGGTAGCACACCCCAAGAATGGCGAACCAGACCGGGGTGGCCAGCAAGGCCTGGAGCGTGTCGGGCTGGGTGGTCAAGGTCCACAGGATGAACACGAAGAACGCCAGCACCACATAGGGCATCAGCATGCCAAAGGGCATCTTGAACTTGCTCTGATCATGCAGGTGCGGGCGGCGCTTGCGGTACACCAGGTAGCTGAGCAGGATCATCGTCCACACGAACATGAAGCACAGTGCGGAGATTGTGGTGACCAGGGTGAAGGCCTCGGCCACCGAGCCCTCGGTGTAGAGCAGCACGACGCCGGCCAGCAGGAACATGCAGGAGAACAGCAGGGCGTTGCGCGGCACCTGGTTCTTGGTCAGCTTGCCAAAGCGCTTGGGCGCATCCCCGTCCACCGCCAGCGAGTAGATCATGCGCGAGGTCGAGTAGATCCCGGAGTTGGCGCTGGAGGTTGCCGAGGTGAGCACGACGAAATTCACCACGCCGGCGGCACCGACCAGTCCGGCCAGCGCGAACATGCCCACGAACGGGGATTCCTCGGGGGAGTACTTGACCCAGGGAGTGACCGACATCAGGATGACCAGCGAGCCGACGTAGAACAGGATAATGCGCAGCGGGATCGAGTTCACCGCGCGCGGCAGGGTCTTTTCCGGGTCCTTGGTTTCCGCTGCAGTGGTGCCCACCAGTTCAATGCCCACAAAGGCGAACACGGCAATCTGGAATCCGGCGATGAAGCCCATCATGCCGGTGGGGAACAGTCCACCGTAGTTCCACAGGTTGGAGAACGAGGCGCGGGTTCCGTCGGCCTCGAAACCGAGCACGATCATGGCCAGCCCGGTGACGATCAGCGCCAGGATCGCCACGATCTTGATCAGCGCAAACCAGAACTCGGTTTCACCGAAGTTCTTCACGCTGGGAAGGTTCAGGGCCACCAGCAGCACGATGCACGTCAGTGCCGGAATCCACAGGGGCAGGTCGCCCCACCAGAAGGCCACATAGTGGGCGATCGCCACCACGTCGGCGATCCCGGTGACCACCCAGCAGAACCAGTAGGTCCACCCGGTAAAGAAGCCGGCCCACGGACCGAGCAGGTCACCGGCGAACTCGGAGAAGGTCTTGTACTCCAGGTTGCTCAGCAGGATCTCGCCCATGGCCCGCATGACGAAGAAGAGCATGAACCCGATGATCATGTACACGAAGATCACCGAGGGACCGGCGACGGCGATGGTCTTGCCCGAACCCATGAACAGGCCGGTGCCGATGGCGCCGCCGATGGCGATTAGCTGAATGTGCCGGTTGGACAACGCCCGTTCGAGCTTTTGATTGTCCTGCGACTGTGTCTGCTGCGTGATTTCGCCAGCCACGGTCGTCTCCTTCCTCGGCCCCGCCCCGGTGCTCACGGTGCTAAGGCAAAATTATGCGTCCCTGAAGCCGATGGTCGTTCCCTTAAACCACCGAACCCGGGAAAACACGTTACTCTCTAACTGGAGAAAACCGTAATTGGCGTCACATGCCCTAGTGAGCGGCCGCAACACCGCAGGCAGTTCTGGGTGCCGGTGATGCGTAGTGAGTAGGGTAGTGGTATGGCATTCCGTAATCGTCGAGCAGCAGCTCTCCCCGCAAAACTTTCCCGTTCCTGGTTGTTGGTCAACGCCGCGAAGCCAGAGGAATTCGGGCCGGCCCTGGCCTGCGAGGCGGACTCGGTCATCTTCGATATGGAAGCCGCCGTACCCGACGACAAGAAGGGCGAGGCCCGCGACGCGGTGGTCAACGCCCTGTCCACGGGAATGACCGCCTGGGTGCGCGTGAACGGCATTGACACCGAGTTCTGGGCCGATGACCTGGCAGCCCTCTCCGAGGCCCCGGGACTGCGTGGCATCATGCTGGCCATGACCGAGAAGCCTGAGCAGGTCACGCTCAGCGCCATGCGCCTGCGTGCCGGTACCCCGGTGCTGGCGCTGATCGAATCGGCGCTGGGCATCGAAAACGCCACCGCCATCGCCTCGGCCCCCGGCACCTTCCGCCTGGCCTTTGGCGTGAACGACTTCCGCAAGGACACCGGTGTCTCGGATTCTCCGTTGGCGTTGGCCTACGCCCGCGGCAAGCTGGTCGTCGCCTCCCGCGTGGGCAAGCTGCCCGGCGCGATCGACGGCCCACCCCCGGCCGGGGCCGACGCCGGGGTGGTCAGCGAGGAAACCCAGGTGACCGCGTCGATGGGCATGACCGGCAAGCTCTCGCTCTCCCGGGACCACGTGGATGGCATCAACGCCGCCCTGGCCCCGAGTGCCGATGAGCTGTCCTGGGCCATGGAGCTGCTGGAGGCGCACGCCGCCGGTGCCGCAGTGGGCGACGGGTCCTACCTGCCGCGTCTGGCCCGTGCGCAGAAGATCGCCGACCTGGCCGACTCCTACGGCCTGTGGAACGCCTAGCCGCCTAGCTGCTCGCGGCGCCCGGCCGGCCTGGGCGCAACAGCCGTTGAATACCTGAACAAAGTACAAGAGCCAGTCCCTGAACGGGACTGGCTCTTGTGTCTGAGGGGCAGCTGGCAGCGCCCGCCCTTAGCGTTCGTGGACCTCGGTCTTGCCGGTGGCCTGGGCATGGGCGGAGCCGATGACGTCGCCGGCCTTCCACTCATCCCAGCCCGGACGTCCGGCCATGAACGTCTCGATCTGGTCCTTGGTGGCTTCCAGCTTCGGGTCGTTCTTCAGGTACCACTTGGTTTCGCGGGCCACCAGTCCGGAGAGGATCAGCAGACCCAACAGGTTCGGCAGGGCCATCAGCCCGTTCATCATGTCGGAGAAGTTCCACACCACGGCCAGCTCGGTGGTGGCGCCCACGAACACGACCAGGGAGAACACCACGCGGAACGGCATCACCAGGGCGCGACCGAACAGGCGCTCCATCTGGCGTTCACCGTAGTAGCACCAGCCCAGGATGGTGGAGAAGGCGAACATCACCAGGCCGATGGTCACAATCCAGTGTCCCCACTGGCCAGGCAGGCCGTGGGTGAAGGCCTGGCCGGTCATCAGCGCGGCGGAGATCTGCTCCCCGGTCTCCGGGTCAACCATGTTCCAGGTGCCGGTGGTGATGATGACCAGGCCGGTGCAGGTGACCACGATGATGGTGTCGATGAAGGTCTGGGTCATCGAGACCAGGCCCTGGCGCACCGGGTGGCTGGTCTGTGCAGCGGCGGCGGCGATGGCCGCCGAGCCCATGCCCGACTCATTGGAGAAGATGCCGCGGGCCACGCCGAACTGCACGGCGATGATGATGGCCGAGCCGGCGAAGCCACCCACGGCGGAGGTGCCGGTGAACGCGTCGGTGAAGATGGTGGCGAACGCGGCGGGGATCTGGCCCAGGTTGGCCAGCAGGATGTAGATGGCGGCGCCCACGTAGAAGATGATCATCACCGGGACGAACCCGGCGGTGATGCGGCCGATGGACTTGATGCCGCCGACCAGCACGGCCAGGGAGAGCACGGTCAGCACCGCGCCGGTGACCCACAGCGGCACCTGGAAGGAGTTCTCCAGGTTCGCGGAGATCGAGTTGGCCTGGGTCAGGTTGCCGATGCCGAAGCTGGCGATCGCTGCGGCGATGGCGAAGAACAGGGCCAGGAACTTGCCGAACGGGCCCTTGATGCCGCGCTGCAGGTAGTACTGCGGGCCGCCGGACTTCTCACCGGCGGCGTCGGTGCCGCGGAAGCGCACACCCAGGAAGGCCTCCGAGTATTTCGAGGCCATGCCGAAGATGCCGGTGATCCACATCCAGAACAGCGCACCGGGCCCGCCGATGCCGATGGCGGTGGCCACACCGACGATGTTGCCGGTGCCCACGGTGGCGGCCAGGGCGGTGGTCAGAGCCTGGAACTGGGAGACGTCTCCCTCCGAACCGGCGTCCTTGCGCTTGATGATCCCCAGGCGCAGTGCCGGACCGAGCTTGACCAGCTGGATCAGGCCCAGCCGGATCGTCAGGTACAGTCCGGTGAGCAGCAGAAGCGGGATCAGGACAAATGGCCCCCAAATGACGGACGAGATGTCGCCAAACAGGGTCGTGAGGGCTTCCATATGTTGGTCCTCCAGTGATGCGAGTGTGATGTTCATGACGCTGGTGGCGTCAAGGTAATACACTAACCCATCATGGTGACCTGGATCTCCATTTATTGCGGGGTCAGCCGATCGGGTCCAGAAGGATCCCGTCTTCGTCGCTGTGCAGCATCAGCCCGGGACGGAAAGTCACCGAACCGAAGCGCAGTTCCACGTCAGGGGAGCCCGAGTCCAGTTTCTGGCTCTTGCGCGGGTTGGTGCCCAGCGCCTTGATTCCCAGGTCCAAGGTGGCCAGTTCCGCCGAGTCCCGCACGGCGCCGTGGATGACCAATCCGGCCCAGCCGTTGTCCAGTGCGGTCTTGGCGACCATGTCACCGAGCAGTGCGCAGTCCAGGGATCCGGCTCCGTCAACCACCAGCACCTGCCCGTTGCCGGGGGTGGCGACAATCTGCTTGAGGATGGAGTTGTCCTGGTAGCAGCGCAGCGTGCGGATTGGGCCGCTGAACTTGGTCCGCCCGCCGAAGTTGCGCAGCTGGGTGGAGACCGACTGCAGGGTCTCGTCGTCGTCGAACAGATCGCAGGTGGAAAAATCCTGGGGTGCCGAAGCGTTGGTGTTGTGCATGCCTAGTCCTCCTGTGGGTGGAAGGTCAGCCGGCTGGTGCCCAGACCTTCGATGCTGGTTTCCAGTACGTCGCCGGGCTTGAGCCAGGGGCGGCGGCCGTTTTCGTCCTTGCGTGAGACGGCCACCCCGGCCGGGGTGCCGGTCAGGATCAGGTCCCCGGGCTGCAGTTCGGTCATCGCCGAAATGTAGCTGACCAATTCGGCCACATTGAAGACCAGGTCATCGGTGGAGTCGTCCTGGACCAGCTGCCCGTTGACTTTCGTGGTGATCCGCGCCCCGGGGGAAAATTCGTCGGCCGTGACCAGCCAGGGGCCGACCGGGGTGGAGGCGTCCCAGGCCTTGCCCTGCAGCCACTGCCGGGTGCGGCCCTGGTAGCCGCGCATGGAGATGTCATTGGAGATGGCGTACCCGGCGATGTGCCGGTGCGCGTGCTCGGCGGGGATCCGCCGTCCCGGGGCGCCGATGATCACCGCCAGCTCACCCTCGTAGTCCACCCGGTGGTCCTCGCCGGGGATTTCCACGCTGTCGTTGGCGCCGGTGAGGCTGGAGGCGAACTTGGCGAAGATGGTGGGGTACTTCGGTTCCTCCATCTGGACCTCCGCGATGTGGTTGCGGTAGTTCAGCCCAATGCACAGCACCTTGGAGGGATTGGGGATCAGTGTGGCGTATACCAGCCCGGCGTGCGGCTGCGGCTGGCTGGCCCGGGCTTGCTCCAGGGCCTGCTGCCGCCGCTCCTCCTCGGCCCGCAGGAAATGCTGCACATCCGGGAATCCGGGAAGCAGCTGGGCGCCATGGTCGCTGATCAGCGCGGCGGCCGTGGGCGCCGCTAAATCGGGGGTACGAAGGGTGGCAAGTTTCATGCCCCCATCTCACTACAAGTGGCCTGCGGCACGCCAGTCGATGTCATTTTTTATTGTGGTTCGTGAGTGAACTAATAAGCCCAAGTCAGACGAGAAATACCGGTGTATCAATTGGAAGTGATCTAGCCAACTAGCTAAGCTAGAGGATGCCGGACCGCGAAATTCCGCGGATTTGGTGCATTTTTCGTAACTAGAGTGAAGCAGGTTTTGATGTGGGAGATTTCATTGGCGAGCGATATCGCCAAATACTGTTGGCCTCCTGGCAACACTTCTCGCTGGTAGGTCAATGCCTGATCCTGGCCACCGCCATTGCCGTAGTGCTGGCGGTGCTGGTGTACCGCAGCAAGGCGCTGGCGGGCGTGGCCAACGGCATCAGCGCCATTGGTTTGACGATCCCTTCCTTCGCGCTGATCGGCCTGCTGATTGTGCCGGTCGGTTTCGGCGTTACCCCCGCGGTCATTGTGGTGACCTTCTTCGCCGCGCTGCCGATCCTGCGCAACGCGATCGTGGGCCTGAACAATATTGAACCCAGCCTGGTCGAATCCGCCCGCGGCATCGGAATGACCCGCCTGGGCACCTTGCTGAAGGTTGAGATTCCCATGGCGTGGCCGGTGATCCTGACCGGCATCCGGATTTCCGCCCAGATGGTCATGGGCGTCGCGGCGATCGCCGCCTATTCGCTCGGCCCGGGCCTGGGTGGAATGATCTTCTCCGGCCTTTCCCGCCTCGGTGGCGCCAACTCCCTGGAATCCGTCGTTGTCGGCGTGGTGGGAGTGGTCATCCTGGCCCTGATTCTTGATTTGATCCTGATCGGCATCGGCCGGCTCACAACCCCGCGAGGTATCCGTGTCTGAGAACAACGCTAGAGAAGACAACAACATGGCCGCTAACGGCAAGACCGCAGGCCAGGGCGGTGCCCGCACCGGCAGCACCGCCGCGAACGGCGCCGCTGAGGGCGTCACCGGCGCCTCGATCATGCTGCAGGAAGTCACCAAGACCTATCCGGGGCAGAAGAAGTCCGCGGTGGGCGGACTGACCCTGGAGATTCCGGCCGGCTCCATCGTGATGTTCGTCGGCCCCTCGGGCTGTGGCAAGACCACGACCCTGAAGATGATCAACCGGCTGATCGAGCCGACCAGCGGGCAGATCGTGATCAACGGCGATGACGTAACCAAGATGAACGGTGATGAGCTGCGCCGGCGCATCGGCTACGTGATCCAGGCCGGTGGATTGTTCCCGCACATGACGGTGGCCACCAACATCGGCATGGTGCCCAAGATGCTGGGCTGGTCCAAGGAGAAGATCGCAGCCCGCGTGGACGAGCTGCTCGAGCTGGTTTCCCTGGATCCGGAGCTGTACCGCGACCGCTTCCCGAAGGAGCTGTCCGGCGGACAGCAGCAGCGCGTGGGCGTGGCCCGCGCCCTGGCCGCCGACCCGCCGGTGCTGCTGATGGATGAGCCGTTCGGCGCCGTGGACCCGATCACCCGCCAGCGCCTGCAGGATGAGCTGCTGAACATCCAGTCCGAGGTGCAAAAGACCATCGTGTGCGTGACCCACGACTTCGATGAGGCCGTCAAGCTCGGCGACTGGATCGCCGTGTTCAACGAGGGCGCCCAGCTGGAGCAGTACGATTCGCCCGAACGCATCCTGGCCAACCCGGCCAGCGAGTTCGTGGAGAACTTCATCGGCTCCGGTGCCGGGCTGAAGCAGCTGACCCTGACCCGCGTGAACGAGGTCGAGCTGGAGGACGCGGTCACCGCGACCCCCGGCCAGCGCGCCTCCGATGTGCTCTCCCAGGTGCAGGGCGCCGGGGCGAAGTACGCGGTGGTGCTCGATTCGCGCGGCCGCCCGCTGCGCCGGCTCACCCGCCGCCAGCTCTCCCGCGCGCAGATCATCGAGGGCACCTATGACCCGAACCTGCCGTCGGTGGGCTGGCAGGCGACCCTAAACGACGCGCTGGACACCATGCTGGTCTCCAGCACCGAATCCGCCATCGTCACCGGACGGCGCGATGCATACGCCGGAATCATCACCGTGCAGACGGTGATGGAGGCGATCTCCGCGGCCAACGCGGCCGCCGGGGCGGACCACGAGGCACCGGTGGGCCTGAACTCCGGGGCGATCAGCCAGATCGCCCTGCAGGACGGTGAGGACCAATGACCGCCGAACGACGTGGACTGCTCTACCAGCTGATCGGGATCCTGGTGGCCTTCGGGCTGCTGGTGGCCTGGCTGCTGACCGCAGACCTGAGCGACACCGAACGCCAGACGCTGGACCCGTCCACCATTTGGGGGTACACGGTGGAACACCTGCAGATCACGGTGCTCGCCGCCCTGGTGGTGCTGGTCATCGCGATCCCGCTGGGGATCCTGCTCACCCGTCCCGGCATCCGCAAGGCGGCGCCCACGGTGCGCGCGATCGCCAACGTCGGGCAGGCCGCCCCAGCCATTGGCCTGGTGGTGCTGCTGGCGTTCTGGCTCGGCTACGGGCCGATGACCGCCGTGGTGGCGCTGGTGCTCTACGCGATCCTTCCGGTCCTGTCCAACACCATCATCGGCCTGCAGCAGGTCGACCAGCGGCTGGTGGAAGCCGGCCGCGGGATCGGGATGAGCCAGATGGCGGTCCTGTTCAAGGTGGAGCTGCCGCTGGCGGTTCCGGTGATGCTTTCGGGCATCCGCACCGCCCTGGTGCTGCTGGTGGGTACCGCCACCCTGGCCACGTTCATCAACGGCGGCGGGCTGGGCATCCTGATCACCACCGGCGTGAACCTGTCGCTGAACGCGGTGCTGGTGGCCGGCTCGCTCTTGGTGGCCCTGCTGGCGGTGAGCGTTGACTGGATCGGACGCGTGGTGGAAACCGCGGCTCGACCGAAAGGACTGTCGTGAAAAACAAGCTGAAGCTGACCGCGCTGGGTGCTGCGGCGCTGCTCGGCCTGACCGGTTGCGGGCTCTCCCCGTCCACCGGCACCGTGCCGCCCTCCGCCCCCGGCGAGATCCAGCCCATCCCGGGCCTGTCCGAGGAGAAGCCGAAGGTCACCGTGACCTCCAAGTCCTTCACCGAGCAGCTGATCGTGGGCAAGATCGCGGTCATCGCACTGCAGACCGCCGGGTTCGACGTCACCGACCTGACCAACGTGCCCGGTTCGCAGCCGGCGCGTGAACTGCTGGTGAGCAACGCGGCCAACATGGTCTGGGAGTACACCGGCACCGCCTGGCTGACCTACCTGGGCCACGAGGAGCCGGTGCCCGGCGCCGAGGCGCAGTGGAAGGCGGTGCGTGATGAGGACGCCAAGAACGGGCTCTATTGGGGTGCCCCGGCGCCGCTGAACAACACCTACGCCATGGCGATGAATGAAGAGACGGCCAAGGAGCTGGGGGTCACCAAGCTCTCCCAGCTCAAGGACCTGGACAAGTCCGAGCTGACGTTCTGCGTGGACCCCGAGTTCAACTCCCGGCGTGACGGGCTGACCCCGATGCTGGAGGCGATCGGGCTCAAGCGCGGCAGCGACGTGCCCGAATCCAACGTCGGGCTCTATGACGTGGGGGCCATCTACTCGGCCACCGCGGACGGGGCGTGCAACTTTGGCGAGGTCTTCACCACCGACGGGCGCATCAAGGCGCTGAACCTGACGGTGTTGGAGGATGACGTGGAGTACTTCCCCAGCTACAACATGGCCCCGGTCATCAACGGTGAGTTCTATGAGCAGTACCCGCAGGTGGCGGACGTGATGGCACAGATCGCCCCGCTGCTCACCGATGAGGTGCTGATGGACCTGAACTACCAGGTTGACGTTGAGGGCGGGGAACCGGCCGACGTGGCCTTCGCATGGATGGTCCAGGAAGGCCTGGTCACCGAACCCTGACCGGGCCGCGGATCCGCGAGGAGCCGGTGATCCGCGCCCAGCCAAGAGCACAGGGCCCGCAGATTACTCTGCGGGCCCAGTGCTCTTTGCGTTCCCCCGCACTGGATAGCGCTCAGGATGTGACGCGGGGGAACGGGTGAGGGGTGCCGGGGCGGCGGGGTCTGTCCGCCGCCCCGGCACCGAGCGGCGTGGGAAGACTACTTCTCCTCGCCGCCGCTGGCCGCGGTGTGGCTTTCGATGACCGCTCCGTAGAACGGCATGGCCAGTTCGGCGAAGGTTTCCGCGGTGCCCGCACCGCCCGGGTTCTTCCAGTCGCGCAGCAGCTCGGAAATGACACCGACGGTGCTGTTCAGGGTGACCCCGGCCTGCTGCAGGCGCAGCAGCGAGGTTTCCCGGGCGAGCTTGTTGGTCGTGCCCGAGGCGTCAACGATGGCATGCACGTTGTAGCCGCGGGCCCGGGCCGAAAGGGAGGCGAACATCAGGCAAACATCGGTGATGACGCCGGCGATCACCAAGTTCTTCTTCCCGGTGGCCTTCACCGCTTCTTCGAAGGCCGGGTCGTCCCAGGCGTCGACTTCACCGGTGCGGTGAATGATCGGGGTTTCATCACCCAGTTCTCGGGTCAGCTCCGGGATCAGCGGACCGTTGGGGCCGGTGGGAGCGGAAGTGGTGGCGACGACGGGTACATCGAAGACCTTGCCGATCTTGGCCAGGGCCTGGGCGTTGCGACGTACTTCGAGCTGATCGTGGTCCTGTACGCCGAGGATCAACCCGGACTGGTGGTCGACCAGCAGGATGGCTGTGTTCTCGGGGGTCAGGCGGTCATTGGGGTATCCGGCTAGCTCGGTCATCTTGTCCTGCCTTTCGGTTGGTGTCCCGCGGGCGGGTGCCCTCGGAATCCGATTTCCATGCGTTTGCATGTAGATCCTGTAACCCATCGGGTTCCCGATCCATTCCCGGCCCCGCGCGTGAGGTGCGCCACCGGGAGCTGTGTCGTGGGCGCCACGATAGCGGCGGGGCCGCCCCGTGTCGAGTGCCGCTGTGCGTGGGGTGCTTTGGGGTAGCCAGCGGCGGCTGGCGCACTGCGGGGTATGTCGAAGTGTGGCGAATTAGTTGACGTATCACCATCGGGTGTGCAATGGTTAAGAGTGAAGCAGTTGAAGCGTCAATCATTTTTTGGCGTTGCGCTACCGCCCATACGACACACAAGGAGCAACCTTTTGACTACTGCCGCAGCTACCGACCTGACCACCGGAACCTGGAACCTGGACGCCGCCCACAGTGAAGTCAGCTTCGTCGTTCGCCATGCCGGCATCTCCCGCGTCCGCGGCAACTTCACTGACTTCGACGCCACCCTGACCGTCGGTGACTCCCTGGCCGACTCCGCCGTTGAGGCGACCATCCAGGTTGCCTCGGTAAGCACCAAGGATGCGAACCGCGACGCCCACCTGAAGGGTGAGGACTTCTTTGACGCGGAGAACTTCCCGGTCATGAGCTTCCGCTCGCTGCGCGCCGAGGGCGGGGACGAATTCACCCTGATCGGTGAAATGACCATCAAGGGCGTCACCAAGGAAGTTGAGCTGGAGGCGGAGTTCGGCGGCCAGACCGTTGACCCGTTCGGCATGACCCGGGCCGGCTTCAGCGCCACCACAACCATTTCCCGCAAGGAATTCGGCATCACCTGGAACGCCGCCCTGGAGGCCGGCGGAATGCTGGTCAGCGACAAGGTCAAGATCGAGATCGACGCGGCCTTCGTCCTGCCGGCCGCCGAGTAATACACCGCCTGGGGGCACACGCCGCAAGAATGAGCAACGCCAGCGACCTTCCATGAAAAAGGTCGCTGGCGTTGCGCTGTTTTAAGGGCCGTTGCGGGCCAGGTGCGCTGCTAGAGCATCTCGGCGCGCAGCTGGTCCGGGGACTTGGGCGACAGCAGCCCCGGGGCCACATCGAACACGGTTTGCGCGCCGGTGATCCCGGCGCGGTTCATCCGGTGCACCGCCCGCGCGTAGGCCACCAGCACGCTGGAGGTGAATTCGGGGTTCGAACCCAGCGCCAGGGAGTATTCGATGACCTGGTTCTGTTCGGCACTGGTGTTGCCCGAGCGGATCACGAATCCGCCGTGGGGCATGTCCGAATGCTCGGCGGCCAGGGTCTGGGCGTCAATGAAGTGCACCGTGGTGTCGTACTGATCGAAGTAGTGCTCCATGCTCACAATCGCCTCGCGCACCACCTCGGGATCCGCTGCATCCTCCAGCACGACATAGCATTCGCGCTGGTGCTTCCGCCGGGTGCTCAGCGTGGGGCGCTGGCCGGCGCGCACCAGGTCGATCGCTTCCTGGCTGGGGATCGTGTACTGCACCCCGGCGGCCACCCCCGGCACGCGGCGCACCGCGTCGGAGTGGCCCTGGCTCAGCCCGCGGCCCCAGAACGTGTAGGTTTCCCCGTCGGGCAACAGCGCCTCGCCGTAGACGCGGTTGATGGAGAACATTCCCGGATCCCACCCGGCGGAGATCAGTGCGGTCTTGCCGGCGGCCCGGGCCGGGGCGTCCACGGCCGCGTGATACTCCGGGATCCTGGCGTGGGTGTCAAAGCTGTCCACGGTGTTGAACTTCGCGGCCAGCGCCGGTCCCTGCTCGGGGAGATCGGATTTGGAACCGCCACAGAGAATCAGCACGTCAATGGCGTCGGTGTGGGCATCCAGCTCGGCCATCGCGTAGCGCGGGGCCGGGGAAGCCAGCTCAAGGCTCTGCGGGTCGCGGCGGGTGAAGACCCCCACCAGTTCCATGTCGGCATTCTTCGCCACGGCCGCCTGGACCCCGCGACCCAGGTTCCCGTAACCGGCAATTCCAATGCGAATCTTCTCAGGCACGTGCTTCCTATTCCTTGGCGCAATAATTCCTTCCCTTACGCTAGCCGTTGGCCACGGCGGGGGTTAAACGCAGGAACGGATATTACCGGCGCGTGGGAAGGCGCCGGCCTGGAACTGGGTGAACCTAGCTATTGGAGTAGAAGCTGGCCATGCCAAAGAGCACGAGCAGCCCGGCCAGCACCCACAGTGCGCCAAGGAAGGTGCCCAACCAGCCGGTGACCTTTCCGACCGTTGCCGCCGTATTGTAATCGCGTTCGGCCTTGTTGGCCTTGGAGATGGCAATCGGCCCCAGGATGATGCCCAGGGCGCTGAACACCAAGGCCAGGATGCCCAGGATCATCGAGGTCTGGGCCAGCTGGCCGCCGGTGAACTGTTCGCGGGAATTGTACTGCTGCGGCTGCTGCGTGCCGCCGGGGGTCTGGCCATGGAACTGGGGCGGCTGATTGAAGGAACCCGAGTCGTAGGACGGTGCGCCCTGTGAGTACGGGTTGGTCGGTTCGTTGCTCGGCGTTGACATGTCGATTCTCATTCCACTGGTGGCGGCTGATTTCAATTCAAGCAGGTTCGCCACCGGGCGACCAGCCACTGCGGTGAGTTCTAGGCTCCCAGGGTGGCCTGGGTGCGTGGGTGTGCCATGCTGGAAGGATGGATCTGAGGGTTTCTCGCACGTTGAGCATTCCGGCCGTCGAGCTGGAATGGCGATTCTCGCGGGCCTCGGGACCCGGCGGCCAACATGTGAACACCTCGTCCACCCGGGTCGAACTGTCCTGGAACATCGCCGCCTCCCATGCCCTCTCACCGGGGCAGCGCGAACGCCTGCTGGAACGGCTGTCCTCCCGGCTGACCGACGGGAGCATCACGGTTTCGGCCGCGGAGCAGCGTTCGCAGCTGCTCAATCGGCGCAGCGCCCAGGAAAAGCTGGGTCAGATCATCGCCGCTGCGCTCGCCCCGGATCCGCCCAAGCGCAGGGCAACGAAGCCAACGAAGGGATCCCAACGCCGCCGTTTGGAGGCCAAGGCCCAGCGCTCGCAGACCAAGGCGCAGCGGCGGCGGCCAACCCTGTAAGCCGAGGCGGTGCACGCTCATCCGACGAATGTGCCGCAATCAGGGCCGCTCCCATGCCTGCGAGATTCCATCAGTTCCCGGCGAAGCATGGGGCCATGCCCAGGCGCAACGCGTCGTATTTTCGGCCGTTGGCCGTTGGCCGTTGGCCGTTGGTCTCGCACATCGCACAGAGCGTCTTTTGCGGTGGGACTTCGATTCTGCTGTGGAACGCAGCTGGTCGAGATGGAGAACGGCAATGAATTCTCCGGGGCGCTCCGAGGTGGCGGAGCATAACCGACCACTTGAGCAATCTGGTTTGGCAGAAAAGTTCACTCGGCGTGCCATCATGCTGAGAGACCACGCGTACCGGTCCGCGATGCCTGCGGTGCGTCGGTGGCAGCTCGTGGAGACGGCATCTCGCGGCAAAGACTTGAACGCTGTTCAATAAAACGGTATACAGTTGACATACCTTTTATTGAACAGTGTTCAGCATTCCGCTCTTGGTGTGCCGGGCACATGTACCGCGCGAAAGGCCGGCCACATTATGACCACCATCAACAGCAGGACGCACGCCGCAGCGCCACCGCTATCTCAGCAGGCCGCCGCCCCGCCGACCCTGGACGGGCAGCTGGACGTGTATGAGCTGGTTGCACGCATTGAGGCAGGGCACCGGCTGACACGGGAGGAGGCCCTGGCCGTGTTGCGAGTTCCCGATGCGGCAACCCACACCCTGGTGGCGGCCGCCGGCAGGCTGCGCCAGAAATTTTTCGGCAACACCGTCAAGGTCAACTACCTGGTCAACCTGAAATCGGGGCTCTGCCCAGAAGACTGCACCTACTGTTCACAGCGCCTGGGGTCCAAGGCCGAAATCCTGAAATACACCTGGCTCAAACCCCAGGAGGCGGTGCACCAGGCCGGACTGGGCGTGGCCGGTGGAGCCTCGCGGGTCTGCATGGTCGCCTCCGGCAAGGGACCCACCGACCGCGACGTGGACCGGGTGGCCACCATGATTGGACAGTTGAAGGACGAGCACCCCGAGGTGGAGGTGTGCGCCTGCCTGGGCATCCTGAAGGAGGGGCAGGCCGCGAAGCTGCACGCCGCCGGGGCCGATGCGTACAACCACAACCTGAATACCGCCGAATCCCTTTATCCGGAAATCTGCTCCACGCACACCTACCAGGACAGGGTGGACACGGTCGGCCAGGCCCGCCACGCCGGGCTCTCACCCTGCTCGGGACTCATCGTGGGTCTGGGAGAGAACCCGGAACAGCTGGTCGAGGCCGTGTTCGCACTGCGTGACCTGGAAGCCGACTCCATCCCGGTGAACTTCCTAATGCCCTTCGACGGGACCCCGCTGGAAGGTACGTGGCTGCTGACGCCCCTGGGCTGCCTGCGGATCCTGGCGCTGGTGCGCCTGGCCTGCCCCCAGGCCGAACTGCGCATGGCCGGTGGCCGTGAAATGCACCTGCGCACGCAGCAACCGGCCGCCCTGCAGGTGGCCAACTCGATCTTCCTGGGCGACTACCTGACCAGCGAGGGGCAGGCGGCCGCCGCTGACCTGGCGATGATCGCCGACGCCGGATTCGTGGTGTTGGGCCAGGAAGACGTGGATCCCAACGAGCTGGCCCGCCGCGTGCACGCCTCGAAGAACCGCGATGCCCGCCAACCGGCCACAGGCTGCGGCGGCGGATGCGCCAGCACCTGCGGCACCGCCGGGACCGGATGCCCGATCGGCGCCGCGGGACCGGCTGCGGGCGTCGAACCGGTGCTGCGCCGTCGCGGTGCAGGCACCACCGAAAGCCCGAACGCATGAAACCCGCCGGGAAATCTGCGCTCCACCCTGGGCCCGCGGCACCGCCCCCGCCCTTGGCCGGCAGCGTCCTGGACAGGGATGCCGGGCTGCTCTGGCATCCGTACAGTACCCTGGGGGCCGGGGCCCGCTATGAGGTGCAGGAGGCCGAGGGCGTCTGGCTGAATCTCGCCGATGCCTCCGGGCGCTACCGGGTGATCGATGGCATGTCCTCCTGGTGGTCCGCCGTCCACGGGTACCGCCACCCGCGGCTGGATACGGCCGCGCGGAAACAGCTGGAGCAATTCAGCCACGTAATGTTCGGGGGACTGACCCACGCACCGGCCGTGGAACTGGCCGAACGCCTGACGGCCCTGACACCGGGCAGCCTGAACCACGTGTTCCTGGCCGACTCGGGATCCATCTGCGTGGAAGTGGCACTCAAATTGGCGCTGCAGTACCAGCACGCCCGGGGGCAAGGAGAACGTCAACGCGTCGCGGCCCTGCGCGGGGGCTATCATGGGGACACCTTCGCCACCATGGGAATCTGCGACCCGGTGGACGGGATGCACGCGCAATTCAGCGGCCAGGGACCCGAGCACGTATTTCTGCCCCGCCCGCCCTCCGCCGCGCCCGAACCAGGAGGCGGCTGGCAGGTTGATGAGACCGAGCTTTCGGAGTGGGAGACCCAGGCGCGGGCCGGGATCGCTGCGCACTCCGGGGAGCTGGCCGCCATCATCTGCGAACCGGTGCTGCAGGGCGCCGGAGGCATGCACGTCTACGCGCCGCAGGTGCTGGGGGTACTGCGCCAACTGGCCGACGAGCACGGCCTGCTGTTGATCTTTGACGAAATCGCCACCGGATTTGGCCGCACCGGGCGCCTCTTCGCCAGCCAATGGGCCGGGGTCATCCCGGACATCATGTGCGTGGGCAAGGCCCTGACCGGCGGCTACCTGAGCCTGGCTGCGACGCTGTGCACCACCGCGGTGGCCCAGACACTGGAGCGCAGCGGTTCACCGCTGCTGCACGGGCCCACCTTCATGGGCAATCCGCTGGCCTGCGCAGTGGCCAACGGGTCGCTCCGGCTGCTGAGCGAACCGGATCCGCAGGACAAGGGCGCCGCACGCTGGCAGGGGCAGGTCAACGCCCTGCAGGACGGGCTGCGCCGGACACTGGGCGAAGCGAGCGGCTTCAGCAGTGTCCGCCAGGTGCGGGTACTGGGCGGGGTCGGGGTCATCCAGCTGCGTGAGCCGGTGCGGATGGCCGAAGTGACCGCCGCCGCGGTTCGCCGGGGTGCGTGGGTGCGCCCCTTCCGCGACCTCCTCTACGTGATGCCGCCCTATGTCACCGGCAGCCGGGAACTGGAGCAGCTGGGGCAGGCGGTCGTGGCGGCGGTAGGCCAAGTCCATGGACGCTAGCCTCCACAGCCCAGCGCAGGAATCGGCACGAGGCGGGGAACTGCCGGAGCACTGGCACGGGTGGCTCGCCGGGCGGCAACGGGTGCGCCAGGTCCGTCACTTCCAACGCCGCGACACCAGTCGGACCGGGCTGCTGGATCTGGCGTCCAACGACTACCTGGGGCTGTGCGGGCACCCGGCGGTGCGGCAGGCCGCGACCCAGGCGCTGCAGGAGCAGGGCGCCGGCGCCGGAGCGAGCCGCATCGCCACCGGCACGCTGCCGGTGCACCGGGAGCTGGAAGACGCCTTGTGCCGCTACACCGGACGGGATGCCGCTTTGGTGTTCTCCAGCGGGTACACCGCCAACCTGGGCCTGTTGCAGGCACTGGGCGGCCCCGGCAGTCTGTTCATCCTCGACGCCCACGCCCATGCCAGCCTGGTGGACGGCGCCCGGCTTTCCGGGGCCGCGGTGCGCACCGCCGGGCACAATGACCTCGCTGGGATGCGACGGATCCTGGAGGAACACCGGCAGCAGGCCCGGGCAAGCCGTGCGCCCTCACGGGTGGCGGTGGTGGTTGAGTCCCTGTACTCGGTGCTGGGGGACAGTGCCGACCTGGGCGCTGCGGCCCGCTTATGCCAAGAGTACGGTGCTTTGCTGGTGGTTGACGAGGCGCACTCCCTGGCGGCCACCCCCGGCGGCAGCGCAGTGCGTGCTGCCGGGCTGCAGCACAGCGCCCACGTGCTGGTCACCGCAACCCTGTCCAAGGCACTGGCCGCCCAAGGCGGGGCAGTGCTGCTCGGTGGACAGCAGGCGGGCCTGCTGCGCGAGCACCTGCTGAACACCGCCCGGACCTTTATCTTTGACACCGCGTTGAACCCCGCCGCCGCCGGGGCCGCCCGCGCAGCCCTGCAGCTGGCCGACGCCCCGCGGCGCGCCCGGCTGATGCGCAACGTTGAGCTGATCGGGAACACCCTGGTCGCGGCTCCCGGCTGGGACGCGCGGGTGGAG
>NZ_JAVGCZ010000009.1:0-63291 GCF_052928425.1 Glutamicibacter sp. BSL13 | reverse complement strand
GGCCCCGGCGCCGCGTCCGGTTCGGAGGCCTGGGCCCCTGCGCCAGTGCGCCAGTACGCCGTTGCGGCATCATAGCCCTGTTGCCAGGCCTGGCCGAGCTGCTGGCTGCGGCGGCCGGCGGCGGTGCGCCGTCCGATCAGGAAGGCCACCACCGCGATGATGATGACCAAGATGGTGTAGCCCATGCCGCTCCCCCGTTTTCTTGCGTACGCCGACGTGTGTGAACCTGGATCAATTCAACCAGCTTTTTGACTAAATGTCGGCTTTGCTACGCGTGTGGGCATAAAAAATTCCCCGTCACTCCTTGCGGAGTCACGGGGAATTTTTTAAACTTAGACCTTGCGGTCTAGAACATCATCCAGGTACTTACTTGGTGATGTTGGTGACGCGACCCGAACCAACGGTGCGGCCACCCTCGCGGATAGCGAAGCCCAGGCCTTCTTCCATGGCGATCGGCTGGATCAGCTCAACCGACATTTCGGTGTTGTCGCCCGGCATAACCATCTCGGTGCCTTCCGGCAGGGTGATGACGCCGGTGACGTCGGTGGTGCGGAAGTAGAACTGCGGACGGTAGTTCGAGTAGAACGGGTTGTGGCGGCCGCCTTCATCCTTGGACAGGATGTAGACGTTGGCCTCGAAGTTGGTGTGCGGGGTGATCGAACCCGGCTTCACAACAACCTGACCGCGTTCCACGTCTTCGCGCTTCAGACCGCGAAGCAGCAGACCACAGTTCTCGCCTGCCCAGGCCTCGTCGAGCTGCTTGTGGAACATCTCGATACCGGTAACGGTGGTCTTCTGGATCGGGCGGATGCCAACGATCTCAACTTCCGAGTTGATGGCCAGGGTGCCACGCTCGGCGCGACCGGTCACCACGGTACCGCGACCGGTGATGGTGAAGACGTCCTCGATCGGCATCAGGAACGGCTTGTCACGGTCACGCACCGGATCCGGGATGAAGGTGTCAACGGCATCCATCAGTTCTTCGATGGACTTGGTCCACTCCGGGTCGCCTTCCAGAGCCTTCAGGCCCGAAACGCGAACAACCGGGGCGTCGTCACCGTCGAAGCCCTGCGAGGACAGAAGTTCGCGAACTTCCATCTCCACCAGCTCGAGCAGTTCTTCGTCCTCGACCATGTCGGACTTGTTCAGTGCGACCAGCAGGGTCGGAACGCCAACCTGGCGAGCCAGCAGAACGTGCTCGCGGGTCTGAGCCATCGGACCGTCGGTAGCGGCAACCACCAGGATTGCGCCGTCCATCTGGGCGGCACCGGTGATCATGTTCTTCACGTAGTCAGCGTGGCCCGGGGCGTCGACGTGTGCGTAGTGACGCTTCTCGGTCTGGTACTCGACGTGCGAGATGTTGATGGTAATACCGCGCTGGCGCTCTTCCGGTGCGGAGTCAACGCTAGCGAAGTCGCGCTGCTCGTTCAGATCCGGGTACTTGTCAGCAAGCACCTTGGAAATGGCAGCCGTCAAAGTGGTCTTACCGTGGTCAACGTGACCGATGGTGCCAATGTTGACGTGCGGCTTAGTCCGCTCGAACTTTGCCTTTGCCACAGGTTCCTCCTAGAAACATTTCAGAAGACGTATTTCCGTCTGCGCGGTTCGCAAACGAAACTGGAATCAGTCTACTGGGGGCATGGATAAATATGGAAATTTCGGTCCTCTGCGGGATCCGGTTGTGATGGATCCCTCGTTGGCCGTTTGCGAGGCCGGTTTCAATGGCTTTGGAACCGGTCTCGCGATCGGCCACTCCCCCACACGGGCGGGGTCACGGCCAAGTGTTGGTGCCTGAGGCGATTACTCGCCGCGGGACTTCTGAATGATCTCGTCGGCCACGGCCTTCGGAACTTCAGCATAGGTCGAGAAGGTCATCGAGTACACCGCACGACCCTGGGTCTTCGAGCGCAGGTCACCGATGTAGCCGAACATCTCGGACAGCGGCACTGCGGCACGGATGACCTTGACGCCCGAGGCATCGGACATTTCCTGGATCGAGCCACGACGGGAGTTCAGGTCGCCGATGACGTCGCCCATGTACTCTTCCGGGGTACGGACTTCGACGGCCATCACTGGTTCGAGCAGGATCGGGTTGGCGCGGCGTGCACCTTCCTTGAAGACCTGCGAACCAGCGATCTTGAACGCCATTTCCGAGGAGTCAACGTCGTGGTAGGCACCGTCGATCAGGGTGGCCTTCACGCCGACCATCGGGTAGCCGGCCAGGATGCCGAACTGCATGGCGTCCTGGATACCTGCGTCCACCGACGGGATGTACTCGCGCGGAACGCGGCCACCGGTGATGGCGTTCTTGAATTCGTAGCTGACGCCCTCAACGACCTCAAGCGGCTCGAAGGAGACCTGCACCTTCGCGAACTGGCCGGAACCACCGGTCTGCTTCTTGTGGGTGAAGTCGACCTTCTCCACAGCCTTCTTGATGGTTTCGCGGTAGGCCACCTGCGGCTTGCCGACGTTGGCTTCCACGCGGAATTCGCGCTTCATGCGGTCCACCAGGATGTCCAGGTGCAGCTCGCCCATGCCGCCGATTTCGGTCTGGCCGGTTTCCTCGTTCAGGGAAACGGTGAAGGTCGGGTCTTCCGCCGACAGCTTCTGGATAGCGGTCGACAGCTTCTCCTGGTCACCCTTGGTCTTGGGCTCGATGGCCACGAAGATCACCGGATCCGGGAAGGTCATCGATTCCAGAACGATCGGGTTGGCCGGATCGCACAGGGTGTCACCGGTGGTGGTGTCCTTCAGGCCGATCACGGCGTAGATGTGACCCGCGTGGATCTCATCAACCGGGTTCTCCTTGTTGGCGTGCATCTGGAACAGCTTGCCGATGCGCTCGCGCTTCTGCTTGGTGGAGTTCAGCAGCTGGGCGCCGGAGGCGACCTTGCCCGAGTACACGCGGATGAAGTTCAGCTGACCGAAGAACGGGTGGGCAGCGATCTTGAACGCCAGCGCGGAGAACGGTGCGTCCTCGCTCGGCTCGCGGGTCAGTTCGATGCTCTCGTCCTTGGGGTCGTGGCCAACCATGGCCTCGACGTCCAGCGGGGAGGGCAGGTAGTCGATGACCGCGTCGATCATCGGCTGCACGCCACGGTTCTTGAAGGCCGAGCCACAGAAGACCGGGTAGGCTTCGCCCTTGACGGTCAGGGCGCGGATACCGGCCTTGATCTCTTCATTGCTCAGCTCTTCGCCTTCGAGGTACTTCTCCATGAGTTCCTCGGAGGCCTCGGCGACGTCCTCAACCAGCTTGTTGCGGTATTCCTCGGCACGCTCCTGCAGATCGGCAGGGATTTCCTGGATCTCGTAGTTGGCGCCCATGGTGACGTCACCCTTGGAGTCGCCTTCCCAGACGAATGCCTTCATGGTCAGCAGGTCAACGACGCCGACGAAGTCGGACTCGGAGCCGATCGGCAGCTGCATGACCAGCGGCTTGGCACCCAGGCGGTTGACGATGGTGTCCACGGTGAAGTAGAAGTCAGCGCCCAGCTTGTCCATCTTGTTGACGAAGCAGATACGCGGGACGTTGTACTTGTCGGCCTGGCGCCACACAGTCTCGGACTGCGGCTCCACGCCTTCCTTGCCGTCGAAGACGGCAACTGCGCCGTCGAGCACGCGCAGCGAACGTTCCACCTCAACGGTGAAGTCAACGTGGCCGGGGGTGTCGATGATGTTGATCTGGTTGTTGTTCCAGAAGCAAGTCACGGCCGCGGAGGTAATGGTGATACCGCGTTCCTTTTCCTGCTCCATCCAGTCGGTGGTGGCACCACCGTCGTGGGTCTCACCGAGCTTGTGGTTCACACCCGTGTAGAACAGGATGCGCTCAGTGGTGGTGGTCTTACCGGCATCGATGTGTGCCATGATACCGATATTGCGGACCTTGTTCAGGTCAGTAAGCACGTCCTGTGCCACGTTGTCTCCCTAAGAGCTGAGGCTTGGCATGGCCGGCGGCGGGTTCCCGCCGCCGGCGACGCCAGGCGATTCTTACCAGCGGTAGTGTGCGAAGGCCTTGTTGGACTCGGCCATCTTGTGAGTGTCTTCGCGACGCTTCACAGCGGCACCCAGACCGTTCGAGGCATCCAGAATCTCGTTCTGCAGGCGCTCGATCATGGTCTTCTCGCGACGAGCCTTGGAGTAGCCAACCAGCCAGCGCAAGGCCAGCGCGGTGGCGCGGCCCGGCTTGACCTCGACCGGCACCTGGTAGGTTGCGCCACCCACACGGCGGGAGCGAACCTCAAGGGCCGGACGGATGTTGTCCATGGCCTTCTTCAAGGTCGAAACGGCATCGGCGCCCGACTTGGCGGCGGCACCTTCCAGTGCACCGTAGACGATGCGCTCGGCGGTGGACTTCTTGCCACCGACCAGCACCTTGTTGATCAGCTGGGTGACCAACGGCGAGTCGTATACCGGATCAGAAACCAGTGGGCGCTTCGGCGCCGGACCCTTACGCGGCATTACTTACCATCCTTCTTTGCGCCGTAGCGGGAACGAGCCTGCTTACGATCCTTAACGCCCTGGGTATCCAGTGCACCACGAACAATCTTGTAGCGAACGCCCGGCAGGTCCTTCACACGACCACCGCGCACCAGCACGATGGAGTGTTCCTGCAGGTTGTGTCCGACACCCGGGATGTAGGCGGTCACTTCGACGCCGCCGGACAGGCGCACACGGGCAACCTTACGCAGAGCGGAGTTCGGCTTCTTAGGGGTGGTGGTGTACACACGGGTGCACACGCCACGACGCATGGGGTTGCCGCGCAGGGCAGGGGCCTTGCCCTTGTTTACCTGCGGCTGGCGGCCCTTACGGACCAGCTGCTGAATAGTAGGCACTTTCGTGTCCTTCCAATTTTCTAAAATTCTTCGGCGCCGCCGATCCATCGGATGACGGGTACTGCTGCGCTATCTGCTCGTTCCATCGCGCACTCAGCGAAAAGTCTCTAGGCGTGCGAAAGTGTGGCATTCGTTGCGCAACCTACCCGCAACCCGGACCGCGTCCATTTTGCCACACATAAAACAATTGTTACGAGTCTAGCATTAATCCTGCCAGCCCCGAAAATCCAGGATTCAAAGCCCACATGACCAGTTGATTGCCAGTTCGCAAACCCTTGTCCTGCAGGCGTTGAGCCCCGGAGTGTCTCACCTACTATTTTCGCATGTGCCCCACCGCCCAGCAATGGGATGTGCCTCACTATCATTCGGGCTATCCGCGTGCCGGCAGTGGCGCCGGGCCGGTTCATCCTCGGCCATACCCTGCGGCGAGCGGACTACCATCGGCTGACCTACTGACAGAGGCCGAACACGCCAACAAGAACGATGAGCGGCATACCGACCGGGGGACCCGGCTCAATACCGTTGCCGCGGGAGGACACCCAATGTTCGGCTGGGCAAGCTTCCGAAGAAGAGAGGCGTGCTTGCGGAGGCGTGCGAGCACAGTGCCGCCTACCATGCCGCATCGCCGGCCAGCATCCGTGGCGTTCGGGGTTGAATCGTCCAGCGGCCGGCAGTGTGCGGTCGTCCCCAAACCTCGGAAGGCAGCGCCACGCAAATCTGTACTCTGCTCCCCTGGCTCCCCAAGGCCGCCTGTCGCGCACCCAAGAGTCGTAATAACACCGGATGTAAATACTACTAGTCGTGCTTTTCTGTGCCGCTAATAATCGACAATGGAAATCCCTCTACTGCCCGGGATCATGGCGTAGGCCGCTCGCTCACCGTTGGCTTCGCGCAACCCAGCCTTTCGCCTGCCTGCGCCGCACCTGTGGCTACGCTGACGTTACCTGGCAAAAGCTAGCAGCACGGATGTCGCTCCTCGACCCGCTCACGGAGTTCGTGCCGGTACACGCTAGCGTTGTTGTCATTTTCCGAAGTCGGCTGCACACAAGCCATCGAGATTCCAGGCCTGCGCAGCCGACCATGGACATGAAAATTTCCGAAGGTGACCGCACAGGGCTGGACTTTGCGCAATAGTCCTATGTATTAACCTGCGCAGAAAATAAACGACCGACCCTACTTGATGGTTCATTGCTCGCCTGAGAGCGCGGTACACGGTCGATCTAGCCACCGAGAATAGTTCTCCAAGTTCTGTCGTTGTCTGGTTCCCAGCGCGATGCAGCTCTACTAGATGTGCTTCTAGCTTGCTGGAAAGTCTGGGCGGCTTGCCGCGTAGTCTGCCTTTTGTCCTTGCAACAGCCATGCCCTCACGCGTGCGTGCCCGGATCAGATCTGCCTCAAACTCGGCGACCATAGCCAGGACGTTGAACAGGGGCTTACCTGCAGGGTCGATGGGTCGTGGACTGATCCGCCGATGCTGAGCTTCACCTCGCGGCCGGTGAGTTCATCAACGATGTCTTTCGCGTCGCGCAAGAATCGCGCCATCCGGTCAAGCTTCACCACCGACGTATCCCCAGCACGGCAAGCGGCCATCGCCTCGCTGAGACCGGACCGCGCCCTATTCGTGCCAGTGCGGCCTTGATCAGTGAAGTTCTTCTCAGGAGTCACGCCCGAGGCCATAAGCGCGTACTTTAGGGCGGTGAGGTCTCGGTCGTTAGTGGATACGCGCGCGTACCCGATAAGGAGTCCGGTCATGATAGGGAGCGTCCCGTTTAGGGTGCCTTTACCGGGCATTTTCTCGGTCGGGTCATACGGGAGTCGGGCGTGCCCGGAAACCTGCCAGTTTTGCCAGGACCCGAAGTTGTCCGCACTTGTACCAGTGAACGACCGGCTTGCGGGACGGCATGGGAGCATTATGGAATGCTGACCTTTGACCTTCGTCCGCTACCAGCCGGACAAGTGGAATTGCATGATGCACGACGGAAACGTCGCTGGACCGTCGATCTAGAACCTTTCGAGATCGGGGCCACTTCCGTCACCACGGCACAGTACGCGCAACTGATGGGTACCAGCGAAACAGGCTCCCAGGAACCCGTGGTGGATATCAACTGGTTAGAAGCCATCATGTTTTGCAATGCAGCGTCAATGAATGAAGGACTTGCCCCTGCATACATCATCGATGCCGGTGAGGTGACTTGGCAGACCAACGCCTCTGGGTACCGCTTGCCCACGGAAGCCGAATGGGAATACGCCTGCCGCGCCGGCACAACGGGGCCACATTACGGCCCCCTCGATGCCATTGGGTGGACAGCAAATGACAAGGTAGAGAAACCGCAAGAAGTTGGTCAAAAACTACCCAATGCCTTCGGACTCCACGACACCCTTGGAAACGTATGGGAATGGTGTTGGGATCTACTCGATCCGGCCCGCTACGGAGAATACCGGGTCTTCCGCGGGGGAGGTTTCGCTGATAAGTCGTGGAGCGTGCGGGCTTCGACGCGTCGGGGTGGTGCGCCTGGGATGAGCCACCCGGACCTTGGTCTGCGCATGGCACGGGGTGTCTTCGATGACGCACAGGCAGCGCAAGGCTGGTCAGCCGATGCTGATTCTGAACGGGGAAAGATCACTGGCATGCTGCCATCGGGATGGACGCCCCGGCGATACTGAGACTGACCAAAGCAGGCCAGCCCATGTACACGGCGGCGGGTATCCCACAGAAGGTTCCCCTTGCGGACGGATCAGCCTAGTGCCGAGGACTGCGGACAAAAGTTCTGAGGAATTCGGAAACTGACAGTTGTCGTACTACGGTCCCCTCCCCTGCCCGCCTCACTCCGGCAACGCGCTCGCTCTACGCACGGGTCACCGATCCGAGGGTTGCCGGGTCCTGTTCACGGCTGAGCCACAGAGTTTGGTGTTCACCGCTGGGCAAAGTCCTTAACGGGCGAAGCCCGTCCCCACCGCAAAAGAGCGGTGGGCACGGGCTTCGCCATCTGGAGCCGACGGGGCTGCTTCCGGTTTAGCGGAAGTCCTGCCCGGTGTCGTAGTCATCCATCGAGATGGCCTGGAACTCGGGCGAGAGCCCGCCGTCCAGTCCGTCGTCGTACAGGCCCGAGGAGAAGGCCGAGGTGCCGGTGAACAACGTGGCCTTGGCCTCGTCGGTCGGCTCCACGGTGACCTGGGTGTAGCGGTCCAGGCCGGTACCGGCCGGGATCAGCTTACCGATGATCACGTTCTCCTTCAGACCCAGCAGCGGATCTTCCTTGCCCTCCATGGCGGCCTGGGTCAGTACGCGGGTGGTCTCCTGGAAGGAGGCCGCGGACAGCCACGAGTCGGTCGCCAGCGAGGCCTTGGTGATGCCCATCATCTCGTCACGGCCGGCTGCCGGACGCTTGCCCTCGGCCACGGCCTTGCGGTTCGCGGCGGTGAAGCGGGCACGGTCGGCCAGCACACCCGGCAGCAGGTCGGTCTCACCGGACTCAATGACGGTGATGCGACGCAGCATCTGGCGCACGATGACTTCCACGTGCTTGTCGTGGATGCCCACACCCTGGGACTGGTACACGTCCTGGACCTCGCGGACCAGGAACTTCTGGGCCTCACGCGGGCCGAGGACGCGAAGAACCTGCTTCGGGTCCAGGGTACCGCTGGTCAGCTGGGTACCGGCCTGCACGTGCTGACCTTCCTCAACCTCCAGGCGCGCACGGCGCAGGATCGGGTAGGCCTGCTTCTCATCCCCGTTGTCCGGGGTGATGATCACGCGCAGCTGCTTCTCGTCGTCCTCGATCGACACGCGACCGGTGACTTCGGCCATCGGAGCCACACCCTTGGGGGTACGGGCTTCGAAGAGCTCCTGGATACGGGGCAGACCCTGGGTGATGTCATCAGCCGAGGCCACACCACCGGTGTGGAAGGTACGCATGGTCAGCTGGGTACCGGGTTCACCGATGGACTGTGCGGCGATGATGCCCACGGCCTCGCCGATGTCCACGGTCTTGCCGGTGGCCAGCGAACGGCCGTAGCAGTGTGCACAGGTTCCCACGGCCGAGTCACAGGTCAGCACGGAGCGTACGCGGATCTCATCCACGCCCGCGTCGTACAGCTTCTGGATCAGCACGTCGCCCACGTCCGAGCCGGCTTCGGCCAGCACGTTGCCCTCGGCGTCCTTGACGTCGGTGGCCAGCGTGCGGGTGTACGCCGAGTTCTCCACGGTGTCGTGCAGCTTGCGGAAGCCGGCGATGTCCTCGGCGATCGGCACGGTCAGGCCGCGGCGGGTGCCGCAGTCCTCCTCGCGCACGATGACGTCCTGGGACACGTCCACCAGACGACGGGTGAGGTAACCGGAGTTCGCGGTCTTCAGCGCGGTATCCGCCAGGCCCTTACGGGCACCGTGGGTCGCGATGAAGTACTCCAGCACCGACAGGCCCTCACGGTAGGAGGACTTGATCGGGCGAGGAATAATTTCACCCTTCGGGTTGGACACCAGGCCGCGGATACCGGCAATCTGGCGCAGTTGCAGCCAGTTACCACGGGCCTTGGAGGTCACCATGCGGTTAATGGTGTTCAGTTCCTCCATGCCCTCCTTCATCGCGTCGGCGACCTCGTCGGTGGCCTTGGTCCAGATGTCAATCAGGTCCTGGCGACGTTCGGTGTCGGCGATCAGGCCCTTGTCGTAGGAGGCCTGCACCTTGCGGGCACGCTCCTCGTACGGGGCCAGGATGGCGGTCTTGTCCATGTTCGAGGTGATGTCCGAGATCGCCACGGTCACGCCCGAACGGGTTGCCCAGTGGAAACCGGCGTCCTTCAGGTTGTCCAGCGTCTCGGCGGCAATCACCTTCGGGTAGCGCTCGGCCAGGTCGTTGACGATCTCCGAAAGCGCGTCCTTGCCCGCCACCTTGGCAACCCACGGGTAGTCGGCCGGCAGGGTGTCGTTGAACAGCACCTGGCCCAGCGAGGAGTCGATCAGCGCCGGGGTGCCCTCTTCCCAGCCTTCCGGAGCAGGCTGCTCGGCGGACGGGACGAAGTTCTCCACGCGGATCTTGATCGGGGCGTTCAGGTGCAGGTCCCCACGGTCCATGGCCATGATGGCCTCGGCGACCGAGGTGAACACGCGCCCGGCACCCTTCTCCTGCTCACGCTTGGTGGTCAGGTGGTGCAGGCCGATGATCATATCCTGCGACGGCAGGGCGACCGGACGGCCGTCCGACGGCTTGAGGATGTTGTGCGAGGAGAGCATCAGGATGCGCGCCTCGGCCTGGGCCTCGGGGCTCAGCGGCAGGTGCACTGCCATCTGGTCGCCGTCGAAGTCCGCGTTGAACGCGGCACACACCAGCGGGTGCAGCTGCAGGGCCTTGCCTTCGACCAGCTGGGGTTCGAAGGCCTGGATGCCCAGGCGGTGCAGGGTGGGTGCACGGTTGAGCAGCACCGGGTGTTCGGTGATGATCTCTTCGAGCACGTCCCACACCTGCGGGCGGTAGCGCTCCACCATCCGCTTGGCGCTCTTGATGTTCTGCGCGTGGTTCAGGTCAACCAGGCGCTTCATCACGAACGGCTTGAACAGCTCCAGGGCCATCTGCTTGGGCAGACCGCACTGGTGCAGCTTCAGCTGCGGGCCGACCACGATGACCGAACGGCCCGAGTAGTCAACACGCTTACCCAGCAGGTTCTGGCGGAAGCGGCCCTGCTTGCCCTTGAGCATGTCGGACAGGGACTTCAGCGGGCGGTTGCCCGGACCGGTGACCGGGCGGCCACGGCGTCCGTTGTCGAACAGCGAGTCGACCGCTTCCTGCAGCATGCGCTTTTCGTTGTTCACGATGATCTCGGGGGCACCGAGATCCAGCAGGCGCTTGAGGCGGTTGTTGCGGTTGATCACACGACGGTACAGGTCGTTCAGGTCCGAGGTGGCGAAGCGGCCACCGTCGAGCTGAACCATCGGGCGCAGTTCCGGCGGGATCACCGGAACGGCGTCCAGGACCATGCCCTCGGGCGAGTTGTCCGTGGTGAGGAACGCGTTGATGACGTTCAGGCGCTTCAGGGCACGGGTCTTCTTCTGGCCCTTGCCGTTGTCGATGATCTGCTTGAGGTTCTCGGCCTCGCCCTTCAGGTCGAAGGTGGCCAGGCGCTTCTGGATTGCCTCGGCACCCATCGAGCCCTCGAAGTACAGGCCGTACTTCTCGCGCATGATGCGGTACAGGCCCTCGTCACCTTCCAGGTCGGCGACCTTCAGGCCCTTGAAGCGCTCCCAGACGGCGCGCAGGCGCTCGGCCTCGGCCTTGGAACGCTTCTCGATCTGCTGAACGGTCTTCTCCGCGTTGGTGCGGGCCTTGTTCAGCTCGGCACCCTTGGCCCCGCCGGCCTCCAGGCGCTCCAGCTCGGCTTCCAGGTCCGCCAGCACGGCACGCTTGTCCGCTTCGGCGTTGTTGGCCAGCTGGCGCAGCTCCAGGTCGTGCTGGGCCTGCAGGTTCGGCATCTCGGCGTGGCGACGGTCTTCGTTCACGCTGGTGATCATGTAGGCGGCGAAGTAGATGACCTTCTCCAGGTCCTTCGGCGCCAGATCCAGCAGGTAGCCCAAGCGCGAGGGAACGCCCTTGAAGTACCAGATGTGGGTGACCGGAGCGGCCAGCTCGATGTGGCCCATGCGCTCACGGCGCACGTTGGCGCGGGTCACCTCGACGCCGCAGCGCTCACAGATGATGCCCTTGAAGCGCACGCGCTTGTACTTGCCGCAGTAGCATTCCCAGTCGCGCGAGGGACCGAAGATCTTCTCGCAGAACAGGCCGTCCTTCTCGGGCTTCAGGGTGCGGTAGTTAATGGTTTCCGGCTTCTTGACCTCGCCGTAGCTCCAGGCGCGGATCTGTTCCGCGGTGGCAAGGCCGATGCGCATGAGGCCGAATGAGGAATCGCTGGACATATGGTCCTTATCTCTCTTCTCTGGTGTCTGAAGTCAGTACGTGATGGGTAAGTCGGTCTCACCGACCCGGCGCCGGGCACGCGGTGCGTGCCGCGGCGGCAGGCTGGTGGTTCCTAGACTTCCTCGACGGAGCTGGGCTCGGACCGCGAAAGGTCGATGCCCAGTTCTTCAGCGGCACGGAACGATTCCTCGTCCGATTCGCGCATCTCGATGGTGTTGCCGTCGGTACCCAGTACCTCGACGTTCAGGCACAGCGATTGCATTTCCTTGATGAGCACCTTGAACGATTCCGGAACGCCAGGCTCCGGGATGTTCTCGCCCTTGACGATCGCCTCGTAGACCTTCACGCGACCGTGAATGTCATCGGACTTGATGGTCAACAGTTCCTGCAGGGTGTAAGCCGCACCGTAGGCCTCCAGGGCCCACACTTCCATTTCACCGAAGCGCTGGCCACCGAACTGGGCCTTACCGCCCAGCGGCTGCTGGGTGATCATGGAGTACGGGCCGGTGGAACGGGCGTGAATCTTGTCGTCCACCAGGTGGTGCAGCTTCAGGATGTACATGTAGCCCACGGAGATCGGATCCGGGAACGGTTCGCCGGAGCGGCCGTCGAACAGGCGGGCCTTGCCGGTGTTCTTCACGAGCTGCTGGCCGTCGCTGGTCGGGTTCACCGAATCCAGGATGCCGCGGATCTCCTCCTCGGAGGCACCGTCGAACACCGGGGTGGCCACGGTGGTCGAACCGGTCTGGCGCGGCAGGTTCGGCAGGTCCTTGACCCACTCCGGCTCGTTCTCGATGGTCCAGCCCTGCTTGGCGGCCCAGCCCAGGTGGATTTCCATGACCTGGCCGACGTTCATGCGCCCGGGCACACCCAGCGGGTTCAGCACGACGTCCACCGGGGTGCCGTCCTCCAGGAACGGCATGTCCTCGATCGGCAGGATCTTGGAGATGACGCCCTTGTTGCCGTGACGCCCGGCGAGCTTGTCACCGTTGGTGATCTTGCGCTTCTGGGCCACGTAGACGCGCACCAGCTGGTTCACGCCCGGGGAAAGGTCGTCGTCGTTGTCGCGATCGAAGATGCGCACGCCGATCACGGTGCCGGACTCGCCGTGCGGCACCTTCAGCGAGGTGTCACGCACTTCGCGGGACTTCTCACCGAAGATCGCGCGCAGCAGGCGCTCCTCGGGGGTCAGCTCGGTTTCACCCTTCGGGGTCACGCGACCCACCAGGATGTCCCCGGCCTCGACCTCGGCGCCGATGTAGACGATGCCGCGGTCATCGAGCTGGGAGAGGATGTCCTCGGACACGTTCGGGATGTCGCGGGTGATTTCCTCGGCGCCCAGCTTGGTGTCGCGGGCGTCAACCTCGTGCTCCTCGATGTGGATCGAGGTCAGCACATCGTCGGAGACCATGCGCTGGGACAGGATGATGGCGTCCTCGAAGTTGTGGCCTTCCCAGGACATGAACGCGACCAGCAGGTTCTTGCCCAGGGCCAGCTCACCGGCATCGGTCGAGGGACCGTCGGCGATGATCGACTGGTACTCCACGCGCTCGCCTTCGGAGACGCGCACGCGCTGGTTGTAGGCGTTGCCCTGGTTGGAGCGGGCGAACTTCATGATCGGGTACATCGACTCGGTGCCGTCGTCGTTCATCACCACGACCAGGTCGGCCGAGACCTCGGTGACCACACCGGGCTTCTGCGCGACCACGGAGTCACCGGCGTCCACCGCGGCGTACTTCTCCATGCCGGTACCCACCAGCGGGGACTCGGAGGCCAGCAGCGGCACGGCCTGGCGCTGCATGTTGGCGCCCATCAGCGCGCGGTTGGCATCGTCGTGCTCCAGGAACGGGATCAGGGCGGTGGCCACCGACACCATCTGGCGCGGGGAAACGTCCATGAAGGTCACTTCGCCCGGCTCAACGAGCACCGGCTCGCCGCCGCCGCCCTTTTCACGCACCAGCACGGTGTCCTCGGCAAAGTGACCGTCCTCTGTCAGCGGTGCGTTGGCCTGGGCGATGAAGTGCTGCAGCTCGTCATCGGCGGTGAGGTACTCGACCTGGTTGGTCACCACGCCGTCCACGACCTTGCGGTACGGGGTCTCGATGAAACCGAAGGCGTTGATGCGCCCGTAGGTTGCCAGCGAGCCGATCAGGCCGATGTTCGGGCCTTCCGGGGTTTCAATCGGGCACATGCGTCCGTAGTGCGAGGGGTGCACGTCTCGCACTTCCATGCCTGCGCGGTCACGCGACAGACCGCCCGGGCCCAGTGCCGAGAGGCGGCGCTTGTGGGTCAGGCCGGCCAGCGGGTTGTTCTGGTCCATGAACTGGGAGAGCTGCGAGGTTCCGAAGAACTCCTTGATCGCGGCCACCACCGGGCGGATGTTGATCAGGGTCTGCGGGGTGATCGCCTCCACGTCCTGGGTGGTCATGCGCTCACGCACCACGCGCTCCATGCGCGACAGGCCGGTGCGGACCTGGTTCTCGATCAGTTCGCCGACCGCGCGGATACGGCGGTTGCCGAAGTGGTCGATGTCATCCACGGCGACCGGGACCTGAACGATCTCGCCCTCGCGGGTGCCTTCGATGGTGCGCTCACCGGCGTGCAGGGCAACCAGGAAGCGGATCATGGCGACGATGTCGTCGATGCTCAGCACCAGGGCGCTTTCGGCGTTGACCGGGGTCTCCACGCCGAGCTTGCGGTTCAGCTTGTACCGGCCGACCTTGGCCAGGTCGTAGCGCTTGGGCTCGAAGTACATGTTGCGCAGCAGGGCCTGGGCGGCTTCCACCGTCGGCGGCTCGCCCGGACGCAGCTTGCGGTAGATGTCCAGCAGGGCCTCGTTCTGGTCCTTGATGCTGTCCTTCTCCAGGGTGGCGCGCACCGAGTCGTACTGGCCGAATTCGGCCAGGATCTTCTCTTCGCTCCAGCCCAGGGCCTTGAGCAGCACGGTGACCGACTGCTTGCGCTTGCGGTCCAGGCGCACGCCGATCTGGTCGCGCTTGTCGATTTCCAGCTCGAACCAGGCACCGCGCGACGGGATGATGCGTGCGGAGTAGATGGTCTTGTCACTGGTCTTGTCCGGGGCGGACTCGAAGTAGGCGCCCGGGGAACGCACCAGCTGGGAGACGACCACGCGCTCGGTACCGTTGATGATGAAGGTACCCTTGTCGGTCATCAGCGGGAAGTCGCCCATGAAGACGGTCTGCTGCTTGATTTCGCCGGTTTCATTGTTCATGAACTCGGCCTTGACGTACAGCGGGGCGGCGTAGGTGGCGTCACGGTCCTTGCACTCGGCGATCGAGTACTTCGGGTCGGCGAATTCCGGCTCCGAGAAGCTCAGGGACATGGTCTCCTGGAAGTCTTCAATCGGGGAGATCTCCTCAAAGATCTCGGCCAGTCCGCTGACGTCCGGCACACTGTTGTCACCGACGGACACGGCGGCGGCCAGGCGCTCCTGCCACCGCTCATTACCGATGAGCCGGTCAAAGCTCTCGGTCTGCAGTGCCAGCAGGTTCGGCACTTCAAGGGGTTCGTGAATCTTTGCAAAAGAAAGTCGGCCAGCGTACGCAGCGTCGCGAGCCGAACTAGCGGTTTGGTTGTTAGAGGTGCTCGAGGCGACCAAGATGGATCCTTCCACAGACCGTCAGGTTTCCGAAGCGTCCCGTTGTGCTAAGGTTCCTGCCAGTGGCTGGTACCCTCGTTACATACGAACCCACCGCTATATGAAGGTCGCATGCGCATACAGTCGGGGCGCAAATTTCCACTGTACCCCATGCGCGCAAGCTTGTCGATAGCAATTTTCCATTTTCGTGTTATAGTTCTGCGCGCGCTTCGCCCCCGGTGAGCCCCCGGCCCGGATGAAGCGTTTCGGTTCCTAGTCAGCGCCCACACCGCCGGCGTTCTCGCGTCCCACACCCCGCAACACCATCCGTTTTCCTGTGGTGAAGTGCACATGGATTAGTCTTGTAGTGACAGAACATCACCCCAGTTTTCTGGTTGCTTTTCGAATGGAAGTGGTTGCCGTGTCCTCACCCCAAGATGCCGTGATCGTCGGCGGAGCCCGCACCCCCTTTACCCGTTTCAAGGGGGCCCTGGCCTCCCAGACCGCGGTCGACTTGGGGGCGGCGGCCATCGCCGGCGCCCTGGACAACGCCGGGGTCTCCCCCGAGCAGGTCCAGTCGGTCATCATGGGTCAGGTCGTCCAGGCCGGTTGTGGCCAGAACCCCGCCCGCCAGTCCGCCATCCGGGCGGGCATCGGCTGGGACACCCCGACGGTGACCATCAACAAGGTATGCCTTTCCGGGCTGGCCGCGGTCACCGACGCGGCGCGCATAATCCGCCTGGGCGAGGCCCAGGTGGTCATCGCCGGCGGGCAGGAGTCAATGTCCAACACCCCGCACCTGCTGCCCAAGTCCCGTTTCGGGTGGACCTACGGGGACATCACCGCGGTGGACTCGGTCGCCCATGACGGCTTGACCGACGCCTTTGACGGCAAGTCCATGGGACTGAGCACCGAGGAGAAGAACACCGAGCTGGGGATCGAACGCGGACCGCAGGACGAGGTGGCGGCCTCCAGCCACCAGCGGGCGGCCGCTGCACAGGGCAACGGGGTCTTTGACGAGGAGATCGTGGCGATCTCCGTGCCCCAGCGCAAGGGCGAGCCGGTGATCGTGGACAGCGACGAGGGCGTGCGCCCCGAGACCACCGCCGAGACCCTCTCCGGGCTGCGTCCGGCCTTTGACCGCGATGGGACAATCACCGCCGGCAACTCCTCCCCGCTCTCCGACGGGGCCGCGGCCCTGGTGGTCACCTCGCGCGACTACGCCGAGCAGCACGGGCTGAAAATCCTGGCGGTCATAGGCGCCCCCGGCCAGGTGGCCGGACCGGACAACTCGTTGCATTCCCAGCCCTCGCACGCCATCCAGGACGCCCTGGCCAAGGAGTCCCTGCAGGTCAAGGACCTGGACTTCATTGAAATCAATGAGGCGTTCGGCGCCGTGGCCTGCCAGTCCCTGGCCGACCTGGACTACCCGCTGGAGAAGACGAACATCCACGGCGGAGCCATCGCCCTGGGCCATCCCATTGGCGCCTCCGGGGCCCGCCTGGCGTTGACCGCGGCACTGGAGCTGTCGCGCCGGGACTCGGGGACCGCCGCGGTGAGCCTGTGCGGCGGCGGTGGGCAGGGCGAGGCCCTGCTGCTGCACCACGCCTAACCTGCCCTCCCCCGGGCAGCCTTCCCCGTCACGGAAAGCGAGTGCGCTGTTGACCGAATCCCCTGAAGCCCCGAATGAGGCGCTCACCCGCATCAGCCTGGATGCGAGCCGGCGGAACATCCCCATTGAGATTGTTCCGCGGGCCGCGGCCTCCTCGCTGCGTGAGGCGGCCGCGAATCTGGGCATCGCCGAGCACCGGCTGCTCAAGACCCTGGTGCTCAAGCGCAGCAACGGTACGTACCTCTTCGCGCTGATCCCCGGCGGCAGGAGCCTGAGCTGGCCCAAACTGCGCTCGGTGTTGGGGGTCAACAAGCTCTCCCTGCCCCACGGGGACACGGCGTTCGAGGTGACCGGCTATCGTCCCGGGACGATCACGCCCCTTGGCGCGTTGACCCCGTTGCCGCTGTTCATTGACGCCACGGTATTCCAGGGCGAGCAGCAGGCCATGGTGGCCCTGGGCAGCGGGGATCGGCTGCACGCCGTGCTGGTGGCGGCCCAGGATCTGGTCAGTGGATTTGACGCGACAGTGGCAGATATTTCCGTTCCGGAATGACCGGGCTCGGCTTGCGCGCGGCGAGGCTGCGCACCCACTGCACCGCCTGGGTGGCCCGCAGGGTGAATTCGTTGCGCAGCCACAGGCCTGCCGGCTTCTCCACGTACCGGGCCACAACATAGGCCAGCGCCAGCATCAGCGCGACGGTTCCGACCAGCAGCACGTATTTGTTGAGGACCGCGCTCAGGTGCGCGATGATCCACCAGCCCCACAGCTCGTGGAACAGGTACAGCGGGTAGGTGAGCATTCCGGCGGTCACCATCCAGCGGGCGTGGATCCTCTGCAGCGGGGTCAGCGTGCAGGCCAGCAATAGGGCAATGCACAGCAGCACCAGCAGTGAGAAGTGCCAGGCGGGGATCTGCACCCCCGATAGATAGGCCGAATCCTGTGCTCCCTTCAGGCCCGTGAAGTAGCAGGCGAGCAGGGTGTTGAAGCCGACCAGCAGCCAGCGCGCCGGGGTTTGCCGGTCCCGGTACATCAGGTAGACCACCATGCCCAGGCTGAACAGCGGGGCATACTGCCCCATTACCCATTCCTGGGCCTTGTCCGCCTCGGCCAGGTGCAGCGCCACGCCCAGCAGCGGCCAGGCGAAGCTCAACGCCAGGATGGCCCGGTTCTTGGCCAGTCCGAAGGCCAGCAGCACGGCCAGGATCGCGTAGAAGCGCAGTTCAACCCAGAGCGTCCAGTACACCCCGTCCAGATCCCTGACGCCCATTCCGCTTTGTGCCATGGTCAGGTTGGGAACAATATCGCCTTCGGTGCGTCCGTCCTTCAGCTCGGGCCAGAGCCGGAAGGTGAGCAGGGCGGCGGCGATGACGGCCAGCCAGTACGCCGGGTAGAGTCGGCCCAGGCGGGAGGCCAGGAATTGGATCAATCCCTTGCCCTGGATGGACATCAGGATCACGAAGCCGGAGATCAGGAAGAACAGTTGGACGCCGATACTGCCGTAGATGGTGAATTTGCCCAGCACCGGCCAGGCGTCGACGGCTTCGGCGCCCCAATAGCCGTGTCCCCACGCGGTGTAGTGGTAAAGCACGACCACCAGCGCGGCAGCGATACGAAGGGCGTCCAGCAGACCGAGCCGCGGGGCCGGTCGTATTGCGTTGGGCTGTTCATTCTTCGGCACATTAAACACCGTAAGCGACGAATATGAATAGCTCCTGTTAATAGAATCGTTATAGTCCGATAACGATTTTTTCCCCTTTAACGGCCCGGGGCCCCGTGGACGATTGCTCGTCCGCGGGGCCCCGGGGAGTAAGGCTGCGAGTGACCGCTGAAGCTTACTTGAGGGTGACGGTAGCGCCAGCGCCTTCCAGTGCTTCCTTGGCCTTCTCGGCGGCGTCCTTGTCGGCGCCTTCCAGGATCGGCTTCGGAGCGCCGTCAACGAGCTCCTTGGCTTCCTTCAGACCCAGCGAGGTCAGAGCGCGAACTTCCTTGATGACTGCGATCTTCTTGTCGCCAGCCGACTCCAGGATCACGTCGAACTCGGTCTTCTCTTCAGCAGCAGCTTCGCCAGCGCCGCCGGCCGGACCGGCAACGGCAACAGCAGCGGCGGTGACCTCGAAGGTCTCCTCGAACTGCTTCACGAACTCGGACAGTTCGATGATGGTCATTTCCTTGAATGCGTCGAGCAGCTCGTCGGTGGTGAGCTTCGCCATGGTGGCGTCCTTTCGGTTATGGATCCCAGATCTGGGAACCGTAATGATTTGGGGTTACGTTGCGAGAGAATCGCGTCAGCTTAGGCTTCCGCCGGAGCTTCCTCGGCAGCTTCGCCACCGTTCTCTTCGAGCTTGATACGCAGTGCGTCCACGATGCGTGCAGCGGCCGAGGCCGGGGCCTGCAGAACGCCTGCAACGCGGGCGAGCTGGTGTTCGCGGGACTCCAGTGCAGCCAAAGCGGCAATGCCAGCTTCATCCAGGGCGGAGCCCTCGAAGAAACCGGACTTGATGATCAGCTGCTGGTTGCTCTTGGCGAACTCCGTGAGGCTCTTGGCGGCGGCAACTGCATCGCCCTTAATGAAGGCGATAGCGGTTGGACCGGTCAGCTGGCCTTCGAACGCGTCGATGCCAGCTTCCTTTGCTGCGATTTCAGTCAAGGTGTTCTTCACAACCGCGTACTTAGTCTCCTGACCAAGCGAACGGCGCAGTTCCTTGAGCTGTGCAACGGTAAGCCCACGGTATTCGGTCAGGACAGCCGCGCTGGATTCCTTGAACTCGGCAGCGATCGACTGGATCGCGGCGTTCTTGGTCTGCGTTGCCATAACACTCCTTCCGGGGTTCAGTTCGGTACCGTTTCATAACCGGCGGAGCGCATAAAAAACGCCCCGCGCAGGAGCACAGGGCAGCTCAACTCACATAAGCAGTTGAGACAATCTATGTAACCTGCGTTGGCAGTCCTTGCGGACACTTCGGAGCGGTTCTCCAGTGGAAAATGCTCAACCGACGGTCTTCGGTTCTTCCATCCTAGTTTGAGCGCGCCCCATACTCCAAATCCCGGAGGTCGTCTTGGCCTATGATCTGAACCACGGCCGGGCCCAGCCCTACTCCCCCGCCGGCGGCCCACGTGTGGCAGTTTGCAAGACTTCACGGTCTCACCTGGACGATCCTCGGTCGGCGTTGCGGCCGGCCTGCGCTTCGCCGCACCCGGCTCAACTGGCGGTTAAAAGGACAAGGCCCATTGCCAGCACTTGGGGGACGCTGACAACAGGCTCTTGTCGACACGAAGCTTGGGGAAACTTCGGTGTCCAGTGATTGCATAGTCTTGGGGGTCCCATGCAATCACCGCCGATTCACATCGGTGTCTTCACAGTATCACCACCAACCCGTCTACATGCAACTCGGGGTTCAGGTCATCTCACGAGCCAATCATGCTGTCCCAGCAAGCACTTTTCCTCCCTTTGAACCAACAGTTTGCATTAATTTGGCGAACCTGGAAATAGCAAACCGACGTTCATTTCAGGGCATAAAGCCCGAGATTCTGCGGCAAAACGCCCCGGCGAGAGCGTGGAGCGCAATCCAACTCACAGGAGACTTCCAAGAACTCCCAGAAAACCTCAAGGTCGGTATGTCCGCTGGAGCCAGCCCACGGGCTCCGAAGGGCAGCTGGTCAAGTCCGGAATTTCGCCCAGAGCCAACTCCCCTGCGTGATAATTCTTCCAAAAGCTCATGTCGCAGCCGGATGGCAAGGAACTGGAGCGCGTGCCCAGGCTCCCGGCCCTGTGTTCCTGCCGCTGCCGGATTGGCTCAGGGACGGCAAAAGCCTCGGCCCCGAACCGCCACCATCAGGTGGCAGGCCGGGGCCGAGGCTTCAGTGGAACTGGGTGACTAGGCGCTCACGCGGGTCACGTTCGGGTCCAGGGCGATGCCCGGGCCGAAGGTGGTGGCGATGGTGGCCTTGGAGATGTAGCGGCCCTTGGAAGCCGAAGGCTTCAGGCGCAGGATCTCTTCCAGAGCGGCTGCGTAGTTCTCGGTCAGCTGCTTGGCATCGAAGGATGCCTTGCCGATGATGAAGTGCAGGTTCGAGTGCTTGTCGACGCGGAAGTCGATCTTGCCGCCCTTGATGTCGGTGACAGCCTTGGCCACGTCCATGGTCACGGTGCCGGTCTTCGGGTTCGGCATCAGGTTACGCGGGCCCAGGATCTTACCCAGGCGGCCAACCTTGCCCATCAGATCCGGGGTTGCCACGGCGGCGTCGAAGTCGGTCCAGCCGCCCTGGATCTTTTCGATCAGGTCGTCGGAGCCGACGAAGTCGGCGCCGGCGGCGCGGGCAGCTTCTGCCTTGTCGCCGTTGGCGAAGACAACCACGCGGGCGGTCTTACCGGTGCCGTGCGGCAGGTTCACGGTGCCGCGAACCATCTGGTCGGCCTTGCGAGGGTCAACGCCCAGGCGGAAGGCGACCTCAACGGTCGAGTTGGTCTTCTCGCCGGCGATCTCCTTGGCCAGGGCGATAGCCTCGGCTGGCTCGTAGAACTTGTCAGCCTGAATCTTGGCCGCGGCGGCCAAGTATGCTTTGCTGCGCTTTGCCATCTGCGTTTTCTCCTTATGCAGTCGTGGTCTTGAGGACCGCGCTCGGTCCTGCCACTGGCGGGGCCTGCCAGGCAGGTCCCCTGTTGAAATGTTGGTGGTTGCAGCCGTTGCGGGCTGCAGGGTGAGGGTCTTAGCCCTCGACGGTGATGCCCATGGAGCGGGCGGTGCCGGCGATGATCTTCGAAGCAGCTTCCAGATCGTTCGCGTTCAGGTCAGCCATCTTGGTGTTGGCGATTTCCTCAACCTGGGCCTGGGTCAGCTTCGCAACCTTGGTGGTGTGCGGGGTGGCCGAACCCTTGCCAACGCCTGCAGCCTTCTTGATCAGCTCGGCAGCCGGCGGGGTCTTGGTGATGAAGGTGAACGAACGGTCTTCGTACACGGTGATTTCAACCGGAACAACGTTACCGCGCTGCGACTCGGTGGCAGCGTTGTAAGCCTTGCAGAATTCCATGATGTTGACGCCGTGCTGACCAAGGGCAGGACCGATCGGAGGAGCCGGGTTAGCGGCGCCTGCCTGGATCTGCAGCTTGATAAGTCCGGTGACCTTTTTCTTTGGGGCCATGTCGGGTCCTTCTACTCTTGCGTTTCCCGCGGCACAGGAGCGTGACACGGGCTGATGGCCGCCGTGGCGCGGCGGCCGAACGTGCCCGGCTCACGCAAAGCAAACGTGAGGGGCACGAAGACTCAATACTACTGGATCTTGGTGACCTGGTTGAAGTTCAGGGTCACCGGGGTCTCGCGCTCGAAGATCGAGACCAGCACCACCAGCTGCGCGGCCTCCAGCTTGATCTCGGAGATCGTGGCCGGCATGGTTTCGAACGGTCCGTCGTTGACGATCACCGATTCGCCAACCTCGAAATCGACCTTGACCTCGGTGATCGGTGCGCGGCCCGGCTTCGAGGCGGAGGGCTGCTCGGTCGGATCCACCACGGTGTGCTCCAGCATGGAGAACACTTCATCCAGGGTCAGCGGATTCGGGTCGTGGGCGTTGCCCACGAAGCCGGTCACGCCCGGGGTGTGTCGAACAACACCCCATGAGGCGTCGGTTAGTTCCATGCGAACCAGCACGTAGCCGGGGATGCGCACGCGGCGCACGATCTTGCGCTGGGTGTTCTTGACCTCGACGACCTCTTCCATCGGGACCTGGATCTCATAGATGAAGTCATCCATGTCCTGGGTCTGGATGCGGGTCTCCAGGTTCAGCTTCACGCGGTTTTCGTAACCGGCGTAGGTGTGGATCACGAACCAGTCGCCGGGCTGGCGGCGCAGCTTGGCGCGGAACTCTTCCTTCAGCGCCTCAACGCTGACGGCCTGCTCGTCCTCTTCGGCAACGGCTTCGGCCACTGCCTCGCTGGCGTCCTCGTCGGCCTCGGCAACCAGTGCCGGATCATCGGCGGTGTCCGCGGCGATGTCATCGAGCTGTACAGGCTGCGAGGCTTCGTCGAGGGTTTCCTCTTCGTCCAGGGCGCCCTCGGCGTCCACGGTGCCTTCAACATCCACGGTGCCGTCGGTGTCGGAAGTGCCGTCGGCGAAGATGACATCTTCGGCATTGCCGGTCTGCTCGTCATTGGTCGCGACGAACTCGGCTTCTACCTCGTTGTTATTCTGCGGTTCGAGTTCCTGGTCGGACACTGCAGCTCCTGCTTTCTTCTACTGATGTACACCTGGGGCCCTGACGCGCCGCATGGCGGCTCGCGCAGGAAATTCTACTGCTCTGGCCTGTTTGTGAACAGGAGGGTGGACCCTGCCCCGAAGACAAAGTCCAGGGCCGTCACGATGAGCATCACGATGACAACGAAGGCGATGACAACCAGGGTGTAGTTGATCAATTCGCTACGGGTCGGAGTCACGACTTTTTTCAGTTCCGAGATGACCTGCCGGACGAACAGGGCGATGCGGCCGAAAAATCCGCGACGGGATTTCTTGTCATTTCCCGGATGGGAGACAGCTGATTCGCTCACCGTGTTCCTCGTTTCAATAAAATAGGCCAGTTGAAACAATCACGGTGTGTCGCAGCCTGGCCGACCACAACACACCGTGACGTGAGATTCGCTGTGCGATTTTTTCGTCAATCGCTACTGCGCAGGGCAGACAGGACTCGAACCTGCAACCTGCGGTTTTGGAGACCGCTGCGCTACCAATTGCGCCACTACCCTTCGAGTTTTCACTCTGGTGACATCAACTATATCTGAACGTGCCAGAGCAGCTGATCACCACCGGCGCCTTCGCACCGAGAAATAACTCTACGCAATGATCAGATGATTGTCGAACTGACAGGGAGCAGTGTGCCCTACACCGCATTCGGGGCGTCCTGGTGGGCCACCCGGCGCGTCATCTTGCCCGGCCGAGCATGAATCCAGCCCTGCCTTGGCCTTAAGCTAGTGGTACGTACTCATCTTCTCAGACGTCAGGATGCCCCCAGATATGTCTAGAATCTCCCGCCGCATTGGCGCCATCTCCGAATCCGCAACCCTGGCGGTGGACGCCAAGGCCAAGGCGCTGAAGGCCGCCGGCCGTCCGGTGATCGGGTTTGGTGCCGGCGAGCCGGATTTCCCGACCCCCGACTACATTGTCCAGGCCGCCGTGCAGGCCGCCCAGGACCCGCGCAACCACCGCTACTCCCCGGCCGCTGGCCTGCCGGAGCTGCGTGAGGCAGTGGCGGAAAAGACGCTGCGCGATTCGGGCTACAAGGTCGAACCGAATCAGGTGCTGATCACCAATGGCGGCAAGCAGGCGGTCTACAACACGTTCGCCACCCTGCTGGATCCGGGCGATGAGGTCATCATCCCCGCCCCCTACTGGACGACCTACCCGGAGGCGGTGCGCCTGCACGGCGGGGTTCCGGTGTCCGTGTTCGCCGGCCCGGAACAGGGCTACAAGGTCACCGTGGAGCAGCTGGAGTCGGTTCTGAGCGAACGCAGCAAGGTGCTGCTTTTCGTCTCCCCGTCGAACCCGACCGGCGCCGTCTACTCCCCCGCCGAGGTCGCTGAGATTGGCCGCTGGGCGGCCAGCAAGGGCCTGTGGGTGGTCACCGACGAGATTTATGAGCACCTGATCTATGGGCAGGCCGAGTTCTCCTCGATCGCCACGCTGGTGCCGGAGCTGGCCGACAAGGTCGTGGTGCTGAACGGCGTCGCCAAGACCTATGCCATGACCGGCTGGCGGGTGGGCTGGATGATCGGCCCCAGTGATGTCATCAAGGCCGCCACGAACCTGCAGTCCCACGCCACCTCCAACGTGGCCAACGTGTCCCAGCGCGCCGCCCTGGCCGCGGTGGCCGGGCCGCTGGATGCGGTGAACGAGATGAAAACCGCGTTCAATCGCCGCCGGTTGGCGATCGTCGAGGCGCTGAACGCCATTGACGGGCTCTCCTGCCCCACCCCGGAGGGCGCCTTCTACGCCTACTCGGATGTGCGCGGCCTGCTGGGGCGCGAGATCCGCGGGAAGGTGAGCACCACCAGCGCCGAACTGGCCGCGCTGATCCTGGAGGAGGCCGAGGTTGCGGTGGTGCCCGGTGAGGCCTTTGGCCCTTCCGGCTTCATCCGCATGTCCTATGCCCTGGGCGACGCGGACCTGGCCGAGGGTGTCGCCCGGATGGCCGCCCTGCTGGGCGAAGCCAAGTAGCACTGGCGCCCTGAGCGGCACCGAATACGCATCACGGCTGTGGCCGGAACCTGGGTTCAGGTTCCGGCCACAGCCGTTCCGGGCTTTCGGGCACCGGTCACAGGATCTTGCGGTCTACCGCCCACCGGGTCAGTTCATGGCGGTTGGACAGCTGCAGCTTGCGCAGCACGTTGGAGACATGGGACTCGACGGTCTTGACCGAGATGAACAGCTCCTTGGCCACTTCCTTGTAGCTGTAGCCGCGGGCGATCAGCCGCATCACCTGCAGTTCCCGATCCGAGAGCAGGTCCAGTTCGGTGTCGATATGCTCGGGCTGGCTGCTGCCGAAGGCGTCCAGCACGAACCCGGCCAGCCGGGGTGAGAAGACCGCGTCCCCGCCAGCCACCCGCCGCACTGCATCGGAAATCTCGGGACCGGAAATGCTCTTGGTGACATAGCCGCGCGCCCCACTGCGGATCACGGTGACCACGTCATGGGCCGCATCCGACACGCTCAACGCCAAGAAGCGGGTCTGCGCCAGCAGGTAGGCGCACCCGCGCAGCACCTCGGCTCCCCCGCCCCCGCGTCCGCCGGGCAGGTGCACGTCCAGCAGCACCACGTCCGGGCGCAGTGCGGTGATCTGCTCGATGGCTTGTTCCACGGTGCCGGCCTCCCCAACCACCTTCAGGTCGGGATCCAGGTCGCTTTTCAGTCCCGAACGAAAGATGGCGTGGTCATCGACCAGCAGCACCCGGATCGGTGCCTCGGGCTCCTGGGTGCCTGCGGGCACTGGGTCAGTCATGGTGGTTTGCCTTTCCTGCCGTGGTGCGCGGCATCTTCAACTGTATTTCGGTTCCCTGCTCGCCGCTGCGGATCTTCGCCTCGCCGCCGGCCCGCTCCATCCGGCCCAGGATCGATTCGCGCACGCCCTGCCGGTCCGGGTCAATGTCCTGCGGGTCAAAGCCGTCCCCGCGGTCGCGGATGAACACCTCCACGGCCTGCTCACCGCATTCAATGAACACCGAGATCAGCCCGGTTGCGTGCTTGGCCGCGTTCATCATGGCCTCCCGGCTGGCCTGCACCAGGGCGTGCTGCCCCTCGAACCCCTGTGCGGAGCCCACGGAGACCACATCCACCTCGCGCAGCATCAGCTGCTCGATTTGCGCCGCTTCCTGGGAGATCTCGGCCACCACGTCACCCTCGGAGACGTCCTCGTCCCCGTACAGCCACTGGCGCAGTTCACGTTCCTGGCTGCGGGCCAGGGCCCGCACCGCGGCCGGGTCACCGGACCGCTTCTGGATCACGGCCAGGGTCTGCAGCACCGAGTCGTGCAGGTGTGCGGCGAACTCGGCGCGCTGTGCCGCGGCCTGTCGGGAACTGCGTTCGGCCAGGTAGTCACGCCACAGCCTGGTGCCAAAGGGCAGCAGCACCACCAGCGCCCCGCCGAAGATCGCCAGCGCCGCCCAGATCCCGCCGATCAGATCCGAGGTGCTCACCGTCCCGTTGACAATCAGCAGCAGCCCGCCAATGACCAGCAGCAGCCCGACCACCAGCCGGCTCAGCGCCGCGGCACGTTCCTTGCGGGTGGCCTGCGGGCCGCCGCGCCCGTCAATCTGCAGCCAGGCCAGCAGCACCCCGGCCACGATCCCAATGCTTGGCCAAATCAGATCCCAGCGGATGTTCCACCCCAGCCATTGGCCCAGGGCCAGCAGGGCCAGCACCGTGAGCACCACGCCCACAAGCACCTCACGCATGGACCCCAGCTTCAGGGCGACTTCTCGGGGGTTCAGGCTGCCGGGGGCGTCCAGGCCCAGCTCCTCGGCCAGGCTGCGCCGCCGGGTGCCGGTGCTGCGCTGCTCATCGGCCTGGGACTCCTGGCTGCTGGGGGTGAACACCCACAGCCAGGCGTACAGCACGGCCCCGATGCCGCCGATGGCCGTCAACAGCAAAAACCCCAGGCGCACGTAGCTGACCGGCAGGTTCAGGTGCTCGGCCAGCCCTGCGCAGACACCAGCCAGCAGGCGCGATTCGCTTCTGACGATGCGCCGGGGCTGCTCGGGTGTCTCCATGGTTCAAGTCAAGCATGTTCGCAGGGTCTTTCCCCAGACCCACGTGGCGTTTTACGGGTGCCCTCAGGGTCGAATCAGGGTAGTACCTCATAGCGGGGGCGGGGCAAGGCGCGAAAGAATGGGGGCATGGACCAAGATCACTCCTCGCACAAAATCTTCGACAGCCTGCGTCAGCAGCAGATCCGCCGCAGCGAATCGCAGTGGCTGGGCGGCGTGGCCGCCGGCATCGCGCAGCGCCTGCAGGTTGACGCGGTGCTGGTGCGCGGTGTGGCGGTCGCCCTGGCCCTGCTGGGCGGAGTGGGCTTGATCGCCTACGGCCTGGCGTGGGCGTTCCTGCCGGATGAGAACGGCCAAATCCACGTCGAGCAGGCGCTGCAGAAGAACTGGACCAGCGGCATGACCGGTGCCCTGGTCACCTTTCTGCTCGGTGTCGGGCCCGCCCCCTGGGCCTTTAGCAGCATCGCCCCGTTCGTGTGGCCGCTGCTGATTGTCGCCGGCGTGCTGTTCGTGGTCTTTAGCCGCAACAACACGAAGTTCGCCCGCGGTCCGCGCCCCACCGACGCCGACGCCCCGACCTATCCGGCGGATGCCAGCGGACACACCGGCAGCACCGCAGTGGTGCTGCATGATCCGGAAGTCAGCTGGCAGGACCCGGCTCCTTCAGCGAACCCGGTGGATGACACGGTCCGCGCTGAGCAGGACCTGCCACGGCAGCCCGGGCCGCAGAACATCTTCGGGCGTTCGGCCTCCGACGCACCACCCCGTTCCCGCTTCAACATCAAGGAGCCCACCATGGAGTCCGATTCGGGCCACTACTACCCCGGCACCCAGCCCCCTTCCGGGCAGGATGAGTACACCGGCAAGGATTACTACACCGGCAAGGAGGCCAAGGGCAAGCAGAAGATTCCGTTGGCACCCCCGATCCCAGGTTGGGTGGCCACCATCATTGTCGGGGCGACGGCACTGATCATTGCCGTGGTCTTCGGCCTTGACTACCTCGGACTGGTCGACTTCCCCGGCGGCTCCTGGCCGTTGGCGCTGTCCCTGGGCCTGCTCTTCGTGGGCCTGGCCCTGGTGATCGCGGCCCTGGCACACCGCACCAGTGGGGGCCTGCTGGGGTTGGCGATCCCGCTGCTGGTGCTGACCCTGATCTTCGGCAACTCCGGGGCCGTAAGCAGCAGCGGATTTGGCACAAGCTCCGGCGGGGTCATCACTTCGGACAGTGACGGTGAGTACAACGCGATCTTCAGCAACGCCACCATCGACCTGCGACAGTACGCCGACATCACCTCACCAACCACCGTCGAGGTCAACACCGTCTTTGCCTCGGTGAACCTGCGGCTGCCCGAGGAAGTGCCGGTACGCATCCAAAGTGATGGCATCTTCCTCTCCCAGCACGGTAGCGGCGCCCCGGGGAGCAGCGACTCGAGCAAACCACTGCTGATCGTGGACGTGAACGGCGCCTTCTCAAAGATCAATGCGCTGCCCTCGGACTCCAGCACCGTGACCACCCCAGATTTCTAAGGATGAGCAACAATGACTCCCGAAAAATATGACCGTTCCAAGTTCCCCACCGGAACGCTGGTATTCGGATTGATCCTGGTTCTGGTGGCGCTGGCACAATTGAGCCGTCACGTGCTGTCCTGGGACTTCGACGCCCCGCTGTTCTTTATCGCGTTGATTGCCCTGGCCGGTGTCGCGTTGATCGTCTCGGGCATCGGCTCTGCCCGGCGGGCGGCCAAACGCAAGGAGTACCCGCCACACGACTCGACCACCTTCTAGTACCCTGGGGTACTTTCACCCCGCGGCCCGTCCCCGAGGCGGACGTTGGCCGAACCCATTCTTTTGACGAGCACTATCTAAGGACGGACCCTGATGGATAAATTCTTCAACTCCCTGCGTTCCATGCCGCTGCGTCGCGGACCGGCGCGTATGGCCGGCGGTGTGGCCGGCGGCATTGCCGACAAGTTCGGCTGGGACGTATCGCTTGTGCGGATCGCGATGCTGCTCTCCTTCCTGCTGCCGGTCATTGGCATTGGCGCCTACATCGTGGCGTGGCTGCTGATTCCGGCCCAGGATGGCAGCATTATCCTGCAAAAGTGGTTGCGCGCGCTGTAGCGGCCGCGTCCCGGCAAGCGGGGCGAGAGTGGCGGCGAGTACACCGGAAGGGATCTTCCCCGGTGTACTCGCCGCCACATCCTTAAGCCGATAGACTCGCAACGTAGACGGCTCAACGGGGCGCTGTGGACAACGACAGATGATGAACAGATCCAATCCATGAGGGTGGCTGGCCCGCTGGTCCTGCTCCCCACGCATCGGTGCGGCTGTTCGTCCCGGCAGAAATGAGCAGATATGCGTATTGGCCTGTTGACCTCCGGCGGCGACTGCCCCGGCTTGAACGCCGTCATCCGCGGCGCCGTGCTGAACGGCATCAAAAGCTACGACTATGAATTTGTCGGGTTCCGTGACGGCTGGCGCGGGGTCAAGGAAGGCGACCTGATGCCGCTGCCGCGCCACCAGGTGCGCGGCATCTCCAAGCAGGGCGGAACAATCCTGGGCACCTCACGCACCAACCCGTTCGAGGGCGAAAACGGGGGTCCGGAGCAGATCCGCCAGACCCTGGCCCGGCTGGAGGTGGACGCGGTCATCGCGATCGGCGGGGAGGGCACCCTGGCCGGGGCCCAGCGCCTATGCGAAGCGGGACTGCCGATTGTCGGAGTCCCCAAGACCATCGACAACGACCTGGACGCCACCGACTACACCTTCGGCTTCGACACCGCCAACCAGATCGCCGTGGAGGCCATTGACCGGCTGCGCACCACCGGCGAATCCCACCACCGGTGCATGGTGGCCGAGGTGATGGGCCGCGACGTGGGCTGGATTGCCCTGCACGCCGGCATGGCCTCCGGCGCCCACGCGATCCTGATCCCCGAGGTGTCCACCAGCATGGAACAGATCTTCACCTGGGTGCGTGAAGCCCACGAACGTGGCCGCGCACCGCTGGTGGTGGTGTCCGAGGGGTTCGTGCCCGAGGGTGAGGATGCCGCGTTCAGCTCCCGCGGGGTGGACCGCCATGGTCGGCCCCGGCTGGGTGGGATCGGTGAAGTCCTGGCCCCGCTCATTGAGCAGAACACCGGCCTGGAAACCCGCGCCACCGTGCTGGGACACATTCAGCGCGGCGGCGTGCCGACCGCCTTTGACCGGGTGCTGGCCACCCGCCTGGGCATGGCGTCGGTGGATTCGGTGGCTGCCGGCCAGTGGGGCACCATGGTGGCCCTGCACGGCACGCAGATTAACCGGGTCCCGCTCAGCGCGGCGGTGAACAACCTCAAGCGCGTGCCGCAGGACCGCTATGACGAGGCAAAGATCCTCTTCGGCTGACCCGGCCGCACATCATCCCGGCCCCGGCCCCCATCGCGGGGCCGGGGCCGGGGCGTTTAACGGCCGCGGGCCACCGCTGCCCTCCAGAGGAAGAAGGCAGCGGTGGCCCGCGGCGGTGCGTACTTGGCGCCTGGTCAGCCGCGTGGCGGGCGCAGGAAGCCGGTGAACCGGCCGGCCACCTGGCCGGCCTCCGGTGAAACGATGACCTCCTGGGCGGCCGGGTAGCTGCTTTCACCGTCCTGGACCACCAGTTCGGCATCCGGCTGCACATTGCGGCGCAGCGTGGCCAGGGCAATCGGCCCGGCCTCGTAGTGCAATGCCACCGAGGTGACCCGGCCGACAACCCGTTCCCCGTCCTTGACCGGTGAACCGGGCGCAGGCAGGGTGTGCATGGACCCGTCCAGGTGCAGCATCGCCAGGCGACGCGGCGGATGGCCCAGGTTGTGCACCCGGGCAATGGTTTCCTGGCCCTTGTAGCAGCCCTTGTTCAGGTGCACCGCGGTACGCAGCCAGTCCAGTTCGTGCGGGATGCTCTTGTCATCGGTGTCCACGATGAACCGCGGCTCCCAGGCCGCGATGCGAAGCGCCTCCACCGCCATGGTCCCGGCCAGGGACAGGTCCCCGACCAGGGAGGCCAGCTGCTCCAGCGGCACGATGTACTCAAACCAGGGCCGTTCCAGGCCCGGGTGCTCCCCGGTGGAGTACGCATGTCCCCCGCCGATCACATTCGGCCAGGGGTTCTCCCACACCACATCGCCCAGTTCGGGGCGCGGCCTGGTGCTGGCAATGACCCCGTGGGTGTTTGAACAATCCACGACTTCAACCCGGGACATGAACCGCATCGAGTTCAGGTACTCGGCCAGCGGTTCGCCGCGCCCGGGCTCGGCGATGATCCACAACAGGTCGTCGGCGGCCAGGATTTTCAGCTCATGCTCCACCCGGCCCTGGACGCTCAACAGCAGGCTTTGGGTGCTCTGCCCCGGCTTCAGATCGCTCAAGCGCTGGCTGCTGATGGTGTCCAGCCACGTCAAGCGGTCTTCGCCGCGCAGCTGCAGGATGTCCAGGTGGCTCAGGTCCGCCACCGCGGTCCCGTCGAAGAGGCTGCGGGCCTCACGGGTCGGTGCCCCGTAGTGGGCGGCAACCCCGGCATCCACGCCGGAGGCCTCCACGGCCCCGTCACGCTGCAGCAGAACCGAAGTGTACTTTTTGCTCATTCCTGGTTTCCGTCTTCTCCCGCTTGGCCCGGCTCGGTCTGGCCAACCCGTTTCAGGGCCGCCGACGCGTGGGCCTTCAAATCGCTATCGCCCTGTGAGACGTCCCAACGCCAGAACAGGTCCCCGCCCACCAGCCCGTAGATGCGGGTCGAGGAGGCGTAGGGCTTCGAGTTTTCGCTGCGCAGCAGGGCCTCGGTCGCCAGCTGAATGCGCGGGCCGTTGATGACCCCGTAGTACAGTTCGCTGAGACCGCCCGGATGGTTGATGCTGGCCTGGATCTTGAAACCGTCTTCGGTGCGCAGCTTCTCGACATCGTCGGCCGAGCGCAGCACCGGGAACGGGTCGCCGGGAGTCATGCCCGGGCCAGGGTCGGCGGCTTCCTGCTTGCGGTCCAGGGACCAGAAGCCGGACTCGACGGCCAGGGGGCGCAGCCGGGTGCCTTCGGCATCGGTGAGCCAGGATTCGCTGCGGTACTCCAGGTAGGGCAGACCGGTGTCCCGGAAGGTCACCTGCTGCCAGAAGTGCTCGTCATCTGCTTCGCCTTCGCCCAGCTTGCCCGAGCCTTCCCAGACACCGATCAGCCAGGACAGCGGAACGAGTTCCGGGGTGAGATCCGTGGGAATTTCAATAGCCATAACGGCGCTCGCTTTCCGTGGATGTAAATGAAAGAGGCGCACACCCTGCGGTGTGCGCCTTTCCTACTTCTGCCCCTTGAAAAGGCGCTTGACAACCAGTCCGGCGAAACCGGCCATGCCCAGACCGGCAACGGTCAGCAGCGCCAGGTAGAAGATCTCTAGTGCAAGGTAATTTTCGTTCATGGCTCCATCCTAGCGCGCCGCGGGCGCAGGTTACTTAATCAACGAGAGGCGAATCACGTGCCCTCCGTCATTTCCGATTCAGACCTGCCCGAGCACCTGCATGGCGTACCAGCTCAGCGACCCGGTCAACAGCAGGATCAGCGTGGATACGGCGAGCATGTCCTCCACCCGCTTCACCGCCCGGCTGGCCAGGGTGATGGCCCGCAGGCAGCCCACCAGCACTCCGGCGAGCGCACCAATCAGCAGGCAGTGGTACCAGGCCAAATCCAGCGGCAGCGCGCTGCTCGCGGCGCCGAGGGCCGCACCGGTGAGCGGGGCCAGGAAGATGACGGCGCGGTCCGGCAGCCGGGTCATGGCGCAGGCCCCGGCACCGAGCAGGGCGATGACGCTGACCAGGATGATGCCAAAGCCGCTGGGTGAGGCCCCCAACGCGGAGAGTCCAGCTCCCTGGGACACCACGGCCAGGCCGCTGATTCCGCTGACGGTGTTCGACAGCCGGCCGCTGGCCCCTGTCCCCCTGAACACCTGGGACATGAACACCAGCGGGACTCCGACCGCGATGACCAGCATGCTGGCGCCCATCCCCACCGGGCCGAGCATTCCCACGGCGAAGAAGGTGGCCAGCAGCCCGGCCAACGCCAGGATGATGCGCAGCGGCCAAGGCTGGGTGCTGCGGGTAAGGGTGGGCCAGCTGTAGGCGAAAAGCAGCTGCAGCACGGCGGTGATCGCTCCCACCGAGAGACCCGGGGTGTCCAGGGTCGCCGCCACGAGCAATGCGGCCGCGGCGAGCAGCCCGCTAATCAGTACCTTGACTCTCAAACTGTCCATCCTGGATCGTTGGCAACGCGCACATGGGGCAACTCGCGTTTATGACGTTCGGTGTTCTTTATACTGTGACACGTAAAAGAGATTTTTTCGTCAAACCACCCGGCAGGAGGTTCCAGCACATGGCGCACCTGCTGCTCTTGGGTGAAGAACGCGAAAACGCCTGTGTGCTGCCCGCGTTGGAGCTGCTCAGCCATGATATCCGACAGCTGCCGGCCACCAGCGATTCCCTGCGCCACGCCGGGCCCGCGCAGGCTGTCATCCTGGATGCCACCGGGGATCTGGCTGCGGCCCGGACCGCCTGTCAGCTCGTGGCCGCGACCCTCAACCTCCCCCTGCTGGTGGTGATCCTTGAAGGCGGGTTGACGGTGATGTCCAGCGAATGGCGCGCCGATGACTTTGTGTTGCCCACCGCCTCACCGGCCGAAATTGAGGCGCGCCTGCGCATGCTGCTCAGCCGCGGGCCGTCCGCCACCGGCCCGGTAGACGCCGAACCGGTGGCGGGGCTGCGCATTGACGAGCTGAGCTACACCGCCAAGATTGATCAGCGGGTCCTGGACCTGACGTACAAGGAATTTGAGCTGCTGAAGTATCTGGCCCAGTTCCCGGGACGGGTGTTCACCCGTGAACAGCTGCTGCATGAGGTGTGGGGTTACGACTACTACGGGGGCACCCGTACGGTGGACGTGCACGTGCGCCGCCTGCGAGCGAAGCTGGGCACCGATCATGAACAGCTGATCGGTACCGTGCGCAACGTCGGCTACCGCTTCCACGCCGAGCAGTAGGACACCGCTTCACCTCCGGCCGGTTCACTGCTGGCACATCCCGGGTGATGTTGCGTTCTGGTGGCGGCACGGGACTAGTGTGGGGTTTATGAGTACCCAGCCCAAGCTCCCCCTCAGCGTTCTGTCCTTGCCCGGCGCCGCCGATGACCGGTTGCGCCGCCAGGTCATGGACTTGGCCCGCACCGCCCAAGTCAGTGACGGCAATCCCCCGTTCAGCGAGCAGACCTTCATTGACCTGGCTGCCCAGCAGGCGGACCGCAGCCTGCTGGGCGTGTACGCGTACGCGGCCGAGGACAGCACCGAGGAACTGCTGCTGGGTGCGGCCATTGCCGTGCGCGGTGCGGAAACCGAGCCGTGGACGGTGGAACTGGTGGTGCATCCCGATTACCGCCAACGCCAGGTGGCCGGCAACCTGCTGCAGCAGCTGGGCGGTTCCCTGGATCTGTCCCAGGCCCAGGGCTGGGCGCACGGCGCACACCCTGCCGCGCAGGTGCTGGCCGAACGCCACGGGCTGCAGCGGCAGCGGGAACTGAACAAGATGCGCCGCACCCAGCAGCAGCCGCTGCCGGTGGCGCAGCTGCCCGAGAACCTGCAGCTTCGCACCTTCGTCCCCGGCCAGGATGAACAGGCCTGGCTGCAGGCCAACGCGGCAGCCTTCGCCGACCACCCGGAGCAGGGCTCGCTGACCCTGGCCGACCTGCAGGCGCGCATGGCCGAGGACTGGTTTGACCCCGAAGGATTCTTCCTGGCCGTGGACCAGGACGAAGCGGTGCTGGGGTTCCATTGGACGAAGCTGCCCCAGCCCGAACCCGGCACCGCCCGGGTGGGTGAGGTGTACGTGGTGGGGGTGACCCCCGGCGCGCAGGGTCTGGGCCTGGGCCGCAGTTTGACCGCCACCGGGGTCAACCATCTGCTGGCCCGCGGGGTGGAGGCGGTCATGCTCTATGTGGATGCGGAGAATACCGCAGCGGTGAAACTCTACGAGTCCTTGGGCTTCACGGTCTGGGATGTCGATGTGATGTACGGGCCTGCGCGGTAGGATTGGCGCTAGGCAATGCGGCGCCTGACAGGGCTTGTCCCCCGGTGGTGTCCGCCATTGCATGACCGGCACCCTGAGCCAGGAAGCGAGATCAGCTGATGACCAAACCCGTGCTCCCACCAACCAGCAAACTCAAGGATGTGCCTTCCTCGGAGGCCACCGTGGACCGGATCGGCTTGCCGGACATTGCCCCGGCCGCCACGCTGCCCATAGGCGGTTTCTCCGCCGAGCGCTTCCTGGACCGGGAGATCAGCTGGTTGGACTTCAACGCCCGGGTGCTGGAACTGGCCGAGGACGAGGATCTGCCGCTGCTGGAGCGGGTGAACTTCCTGTCCATCTTCACCTCGAACCTCGATGAGTTCTTCATGGTGCGGGTGGCCGGGCTCAAGCGCCGCATCGCCACCGGCCTGGCGGTGCCGGCCGCCACCGGGATGAACCCGGTGGACCAGCTGGAACTGATCCTGGCCAACGCGTACAAGCTGCAGCTGCGCCACGCGAAGGTGTTCGCCGATTCGGTGCGTCCAAAGCTGCAGGAAGAGGGCATTGCCCTGGTCGGGTGGAAGGACTTGAGCCCGAAGGAACGCGACGAGCTGTCCCAGTGGTTCATCAAGCAGGTCTTCCCGGTGCTCACCCCGCTGGCGGTGGACCCCGCCCACCCGTTCCCCTACATTTCCGGGCTGTCGCTGAACATGGCCGTGGTGGTGCGCAACCCGCAAACCCAGAAGGACCTGTTCGCCCGCTTGAAGGTGCCGGACACCATCATGCGCCTGATTTCCGTCGACGGGCTGCGCGCGGCCCACTCCTCGCACAGCCAGGCCCGGTTCATTGCCCTGGAAGATGTCATTGCCGAGCACCTGGACCAGCTGTTCCCCGGCATGGACATTGTCGAGCACCACTTCTTCCGCATCACCCGCAATGAGGACCTGGAGGTGGAAGAGGACGACGCGGAGAACCTGCTCCAGGCCCTGGAGAAGGAGCTGCTGCGCCGCCGCTTCGGCCCGCCGGTGCGCCTGGAGGTCGCCGATGACATCAACCCGCAGATCCTGGAACTGCTGGTGCGCGAACTGGGCATCGAGGACGATGAGGTGTTCAAGCTGCCCACGCCGCTGGATTTGCGGGGGCTGGGCGTCATTGCCGGGCTGGACCGCACCGAACTGCACTACCCGAAGCATGTGGGGCACACCTCCAGCCTGCTGAACGTCTCGGAAACCTCCAAGGCGGCCAACGTCTTCGCCGCGGTGCGCCGGCGCGACATCCTGCTGCACCACCCCTATGACTCGTTCTCCACCTCCGTGCAGGCCTTTTTGGAGCAGGCGGCCGCGGACCCGAAGGTCATGGCCATCAAGCAGACGCTGTACCGCACCAGCGGGGACTCGCCGATCGTGGACGCGCTGATCGACGCGGCCGAGGCCGGCAAGCAGGTGCTGGCGCTGGTGGAGATCAAGGCCCGCTTCGATGAGCAGGCCAACATCACCTGGGCGCGGAAGCTGGAGCAGGCCGGGGTACACGTGGTGTACGGCATCGTGGGGCTCAAGACCCACTCCAAGCTGTCCCTGGTGGTGCGCCGCGAGGGCGACAAGCTGCGGCGCTACTGCCACATCGGCACCGGCAACTACCACCCGCGCACCGCCCGCTACTACGAGGACCTGGGCTTGCTCACCTGCGATGACACCGTGGGCGAGGATGTCTCCAAACTGTTCAACCAGCTCTCGGGCTACGCCCCGCGCTCCACCTACCAGCGTCTGCTGGTCGCCCCGCGCTCGCTGCGCTGGGGGCTGGTGCAGCGCATTGAGCAGGAGATCGCCAACGCGCAGGCCGGCATCGACTCCCGGGTGGTGATCAAGGTCAACTCGATGGTCGACGAGACCATCATCGACGCCCTGTACCGGGCCAGCCAGGCCGGGGTGAAGGTCGATGTGATCGTGCGCGGGATCTGTGCGCTGCGTCCCGGGGTCCCGGGGCTGAGCGAGAACATCCGGGTGCGCTCGATCCTGGGCCGGTTCCTGGAGCACAGCCGCGTGTTCATGTTCGCCAACGACGGGGACCCGGTGGTCTACATCGGTTCGGCAGACATGATGCACCGCAACCTGGACCGCCGGGTGGAGGCGCTGGTGTCACTGGCCGAACCGGAGGACATCGCCAACCTGATCGCCATCCTGGACCGCTACCTGGATGAGCAGACCTCGTCCTGGCACCTGCTGGCGGACGGGGACTGGGAGCGACACCACCGTGACGCGGACGGCCAGCCGCTGCTGGATGTGCAATCATGGCTGATCGAGACCCACTCGCGCCGGCGCAACCCGGGTCGCGGAAACTAGTGGCAGCCAATCAGATCAAAGGATCGACCAACACCGTGCTCATGATTCAACGGTCCTCGGATCCCGAGGAAATCCTGCTGGGAGAATTTGACGTCATCGCCGCCGGGGCCATCCCGTGGCGTGTGCTGAACGACGAACTGCAGGTCCTGATCATTCACCGGCCCCGCTACGACGACTGGTCCTGGCCCAAGGGCAAGCTCGATGACGGGGAATCCATCCCCGAATGCGCGGTGCGCGAGGTCGGGGAGGAAGTGGGCCTGCAGGTGCAGCTGGGCATCCCGCTGGAGGCCACCGCCTACACCGTGAACCAGAAGGCCAAGGTCGTCTACTACTGGGCGGCGGCCCTGGCCAACGGGGATGAGCCCACCGTGGACGGGGACGAGGCGGACGAGGCCCGCTGGGTGGGGGCCAAGCAGGCCAAGTCCATGCTGACCAACCCCAGCGACGCGGCCCCGCTCGATGACCTGATCGAGGCGCACCTGGCCGGACGGCTGGATACCCGGGCCTTCATGCTGGTCCGCCACGCCAAGGCCAAGCCGCGGGCGAACTGGACCCGCGAGGAGGGCCAGCGCCCGCTGGCCGCCACCGGCCGGCGCCAGGCCCAGGCCCTGGCCCGGCTGCTGAACTGCTGGAAGCCCCAGCACGTGGCCACCAGCCCCTGGGTGCGCTGCGTGCAGTCCATCACCCCCTATGTGACCGAGCACCAGATCAAGCCGAAGCTGGTGAACTCCATGACGGAGCATGCCGCCCAGCGCAAACCGGAAAAGACGGTCAAGTCACTGACCAAGCTGCTGGACAAGGTCCGCTCCCAGGTGCTGTGCACCCACCGCCCGGTCCTGCCGCTGATCCTGCCGCTGCTCTCCGCACGCTCCTCCCAGGCGGTGCGCAAGCTGCTGCCCACGGCCGACCCCTACCTGCAGCCCGGGGGCATGATCGTGCTGCAGCAGCCGGTGGGGGCGCATGAACGCATTGTCTCCATTGAGATCCACGCCCCGTACTCGGATTAGCGGCACACCCTGGCCCGCTTCCCGCCCTGGCCTGCACGCTGGCCCGCTACGCGGTCTTGGACTGTGTTCGCGGCGCGTACTAGGCTAGGAGAACAGTGGGATAACTCACCATGGGAAAGAGGAGTGCCATGTCATCACAGGATTCCGCGCAACCGCTTGCAAAGATCGTCCACCAGGGATTGCGCCTGGATCACGAGCCGGGCCGGGGACGCTATTCGCTGTGGCACGGTTCGACCTATGTGGGGTTCATCGGCTACCACCGCGACGGGGACGTGGTGACCTTGCAGCACACCATCGTCAATGAGGAATTCGGCCGCCGCGGCTACGCGCGGGCGCTGGTGACCCTGGTGCTGGATCAGCTGCGTCAGGAGGGGGCGAAGATCATCTCCGAGTGCACCTACGTGGATGACTACCTCAAGCGCTACCCGGAATACCAGGACATGCTCATCCGCCAGTAGACCGGGCGCGTGAGGATGTCAGCAAGGTCGCGCCGGCCCGCGCTGTACGTGGCCTTGGCGCTGCGCCTAGACTTGATCGGGTGAGCATCCCAACCCCCTATGAAGATCTGCTGCGCGAAGTGCTGGAAAACGGCACCCACAAGGAAGACCGCACCGGCACCGGCACGCTGTCCGTCTTTGGGCGCCAGATCCGCTTCGACTTGTCCGAATCCTTCCCGCTGATCACCACCAAGCGGGTGCACTTCAAGTCCGTGGCCGCCGAGCTGCTGTGGTTCCTGCGCGGGGACTCGAACATTTCCTGGCTGCAGGAGCAGGGGGTGCGCATCTGGAACGAGTGGGCCGACCAGGACGGTGAACTCGGCCCCGTGTACGGGGTGCAGTGGCGCTCCTGGCCCACCCCGGACGGCGGGCACATCGACCAGATCAGCCAGGTTGTCCAGTCGCTGAGCCAGAACCCGGATTCGCGTCGGCACATCGTCTCGGCCTGGAATGTCGCCGAGATCTCCAACATGGCGCTGCCCCCGTGCCACATGTTCTTCCAGTTCTATGTGGCGGACGGAAAACTGTCCTGTCAGCTCTATCAGCGCAGCGCCGACATGTTCCTGGGGGTGCCGTTCAACATTGCCTCCTACTCGCTGCTGACCCTGATGCTGGCCCAGCAGCTGGGCCTGCAGCCCGGCGAATTCATCTGGACCGGCGGGGATGTGCACATCTACTCAAACCACATGGACCAGGTGCGTGAGCAGCTGGGCCGGACCCCCTACCCGTACCCGCAGCTGCGCTTCGCACGCACCCCGGACTCGATCTTCGACTACACGCTGGAGGACTTCATCGTGGACAACTACCAGCACCACCCCACCATCAAGGGCAGCGTGGCCGTATGAGCCCGACCCACCGCAGCGGCACCGAACAGCGGATGGTCGGGGCCATCTGGGCGCAAACCACCGACGGGGTCATCGGGGATGCGGGCACCATGCCCTGGCAGGTTCCCGAGGACCTGGCCCACTTCAAGCGCATCACCGAAGGACACCCGGTGATCATGGGCCGGCGGACCTGGGAGTCCTTCCCGGAAAAGTTCCGTCCCCTGCCCGGGCGCACGAACATCGTGCTCACCTCCGATGCGCCAGCCCATGACAGACTGCGCGCCGCCGGGGCACAGCCGGCCTCCAGCCTGGAGCAGGCCCTGGAACTGGCCGAGCGCGCGGCAGGCAGTGAGGAAATCTGGATCATCGGCGGCGGCAAGGTGTACGCCGAAACGCTGAACCTGATCGACACCGCCATCATCACCGTACTGGACCTGAACCTCGACGGGGACACCCGGGCCCCTGAGCTGGGGGCGCAGTTCACGTGCAGCCTCTGCGACCCGGCCGAGGGCTGGCACACCTCCAAGACCAACACCGGGTACCGTTTCGAATCCTGGCAACGAACGAAGGACTTGACCAAGTGAAAGAATCCCTGGCCGCGCTGAAGAAGAGCCCCGAGGGCCTGTTCATCATCGGCTACATGCTTTTCCCGCTGCTGGCCCTGGTGGTGGCCGTGCTCGGCTTCTTCCTGGTGCTGGGCGGGCACCGGATTTTCGGTGTGATCCTGCTGCTGGTGCCCACGCAGCTCTTCATTTTCGGGGCCTACTGGGCGATCACCAACCGCAAGCGGCTGATGGCCGAATAACCCGCTGATCCGCCGGCGCACCCCAGGGTGCGCCGGCGTTGTTATATCCGTAACGAATCGCGGCAGGCGAAGACAAAACCCCTACCATGGATTCATGACTTCTTCTGTTGGTTTTGTTGGTTACCGTGGCATGGTCGGCTCCGTGCTGATGCAGCGCATGGTTGAGGAGGGCGACTTCGCCAACCTGGATCCGGTGTTCTTTTCCACCTCGAACCCCGGCGGCAACGCACCGGATTTTGCGTCCGGCGCAGACAAGCTCCAGGACGCCTATGACATCCAGGCCCTGGCCAAGCTGCCGATTATCGTCACCGCCCAGGGCGGGGACTACACCAACACCGTTCATCCGCAACTGCGTGCCGCCGGCTGGGACGGGCTGTGGATCGACGCGGCCAGCGCACTGCGGATGAACGACGACTCGGTGATCGTGCTGGACCCGGTCAACCGCAATGTCATTGACGCTTCCCTGGCCGCGGGCACCAAGGACTTCGTGGGCGGCAACTGCACCGTCTCCTGCATGCTGATGGGCCTGGGCGGGTTGTTCCGCAACAACCTGGTCGAGTGGGGCACGGCCATGACCTACCAGGCGGCCTCCGGCGGCGGCGCCCGGCACATGCGCGAACTGCTCACCCAGTTCGGGGACATCAACTCCTCGGTTCACGCCGAGCTGGCCGACCCGGCCAGCGCCATCCTGGAAATCGACCGCCAGGTGCTGACCACCCAGCGTGAATCCCTGGATGCGGCACAGTTCGGCGTGCCGCTGGGCGGTTCGCTGATTCCCTGGATCGACGCGGACCTGGGCAACGGCCAGTCGCGCGAGGAGTGGAAGGCCGGGGTGGAGACGAACAAGATCCTGCAGACCTCCGGGGACAGCCACATCATCATGGACGGGTTGTGCGTGCGCATCGGCGCCATGCGCTCGCACTCGCAGGCCTTGACCCTGAAGCTGAAGGAAGACCTGTCCATCAGCGAAATCGAGAACCTGCTTGACGGGGACAACCAGTGGGCCAAGGTGGTTCCCAACCAGAAGGAGGCGACCATGAGCCGGCTGACTCCGGTCGCGGCCTCCGGCACCCTGGATATCCCGGTGGGCCGCATCCGCAAGCTGGAGATGGGCCCGAAGTACATTTCCGCGTTCACCGTGGGCGACCAGCTGCTGTGGGGTGCGGCCGAGCCGCTGCGCCGCATGCTGGCGATCGCGCAGGGCCGGCTGTAGCCACCACCCTGACTAACCGGCGGCGGCCACCGAATAATAGTCTTCGGCGGCCGCCGCCGCTTTATGCCGCCCGCCCCGATCTCTTGACCCGTGTACCGCTGTACGGATCCGGGCAGGGGCCGCGCGCCGCCGGTCAGCGCAGCCGGCGCTGTTCGCGCAGCTGCTGGACCCAGCGCTCGGTCTGCCGTGGATGCTGCAGGTGCACAACATGCAGCCCCGGGAAACGGGCCTCCAGGGTCGGAATGACCGGTTTGAGCTGGTTGCGGGTGTTCCAGCCCCAGCGGATGATGTGTTCCTTGTCGGTGAAGAAGGTGTGCAGCGCAGGCTCGTAGTTCCCGTTCCACAGCTCCTCACCCCGCCGCCGGCGCCGGACTGTGCGGGCAATCAGCCGGGCCATGGTGATTGGGGTGGGGTAGTCCAGCCAAAGCAGCGTGTCGGCCCGCGCCACGATCAGCGGGCGAACCTGCCGGTACTGCAGCTCGATGACCCACCGGGGACCGGCGATGAAGTCCTTGACGTCCTGGACGAAGGCGGGCCGTGGGGTCCACTGCGGGCCATGGTGCAGGCTGTCGATTTCCACCCGAGGATAGTTCAGCAGCCCGGCGAGCTGGTCACACAGCGTGGTCTTCCCGGCACCGCTGACCCCGGCCACGGTGAGGCGCTGCGGGTGCCAGGTAATGGGGTCGTTCACTGTGTGCACGCGACCAGCTCTCCTTAGTCGATGACCGCGTCGGGGCGCGGCCTGTGGCTGTCTGCCGGGAGGCTACAGGGCCACCTGTTCGTCCAGGCTCAGCCCGATCAGCAGCGGCTCGTTGACCAGTGTGATGCCGAACTTCTCCGCAACCCCGCGGCGGATGGTGCGCGCGATGGCCAGCACGTCCTGCGCACTGGCCTCCCCCCGGTTGGTGATGGCCAGCGTGTGCTTGGTGGACAGGGCGGCCCGGCCTCCGGCCACCAGGTAGCCCGAGGTGTGCTCCAGCCCGTAGCCCTTGGAAAAGCCGGCCTGGTCGATCAGCCATGCCGCCGAGAGCTTGACCTTGCCCGGCTCGGCCACCGGGTAGTGCGGGGCGTTCTGCGGCAGGTGCTGCAGCACTTGCTCGTCCACGATGGGGTTGGTGAAGAACGAACCGGTGGAATGCGAATCCAGGTCCGCCGGGTCGTAGACCATTCCCTTGCCGCGGCGCAGTTCCAGCACGGTGCGGCGCACCTCGGCGGCCGAGGCGCGCTCCCCCACCTCCACCTCCAGGCGGCGGGCCAGTTCGGCATAGCGCACCGGGGATGATTCGGCACGGTACGGCAGCAGGAAGCTGACCCGCAGGACCACGTAGCGTGGGGAGCCGTCCACGCTGGTGCGCTTGATCAGCGAATCGCGGTAGGCGAACTGCAGCTCCGCGTTGCTCAGCGTGATGATCTTGCCCTGTTCACGGTCAAAGACTCGCACGTTTTCCAGTGTCTGGGAGACATCCGCACCGTAGGCGCCCACGTTCTGCACCGGGGTGGCCCCGCTGCTGCCCGGGATTCCGGACAGGGCCTCAAGGCCGCTGAGCCCGGCATGCAGGCTGTGGGCCACCACCGCGTCCCAGTTTTCCCCGGCGGCTACGGTCAGCCGTGCGGTGTCGGTGGAGATTTCCTGGACATTGATGCCCTTGGTGGCGATCCGGATGACCGTGCCGGCAAAGCCTTCGTCGCTGATCACCAGGTTGGATCCGCCGGCGACCAGCAGCACCGGGATGCCTTGGGCGTCGGCTTCGGCCAGGGCCTGGACCAGGTCGGCTTCGTGGTGGGCCTCCACCAGTTTCCCGGCCGGGCCGCCCACGGCGGTGGTTGTCAGGTGCTTAAGCATTCAGCGTTTCACTTTCCCTGCATCGATTGTTCACTGTCGCCGGTGTCTTTAGGATATCCGGCGGCGTTGGAGGAGAGGACCAGGGCCAGCACAACCAGCAGTGAAATGCTGCTCAAGGCCGGCAATAGCCCGATCTGGTTGGCCAGCAGGCCCAGCAACGGCGGGCCACCGAGGAACGCGCCGTAGCCGATGGTGGACACCACTGATACCCGGGCCGCGGCATGCAGCGGGTCATCCGAGGCCGCGCTCATGGCCAGCGGGAAGGTCAACGCCACACCGATCCCCCACAATCCCAGGGCGGCGAACGCCACCGGCAACGACTGGCCGGTGCTGAACAGCAGCAGCCCAATCAGCGCCAGCACCGCGCTGACGCGGATCATCACCACCCGTCCAAAGCGCAGGATCAGGTCCCCGCCCAGCAGCCGCATCGCGGTCATCGCCGTGACGAACACGGCGTAGCCCAGGGCCCCGGTGGATTCGGTGGTGCCGTACCCGTCGGCGAGCGCCAGGGCCACCCAGTCCCCCGCGGCCCCCTCGGCCAGGGCCATGCCCAGCACCAGCACGCCCAGCAGGATCGTCTGCGGTTCGCGCCAGGCCCGGCCCAGCGAACCCTGCCCGCTGCCGTGGGCCGCCCGGCTGTTGTCCGGCCCGAAGTACCGGGAACCGAGAAGCACGATCACTCCGATCAGCACGCCCATCACGGCATAATGCGCCGCAATGGTGATCTGCAGTGCGGCGGCCGCCGCCCCGATGCCGGCGCCGAGCACCGTGCCGATCGAGAAGAAGCCGTGCAGCATGGACATCACCACCCGGCCCAGACTGCGTTCCATGGCCGCGCCCTGCACGTTGGAGGCCACGTTCCAACTGGCAATCCCCAGCCCCTGGGTGAACAGGAAGATCCCGGTCAACCAGGGCAGGTGCCAGAGGACCGCGCTGATGCCCACCAGGGCCAGGGAGGTTCCGGCCAGCACGGCGCACAGTCGCATCACGTTCGCCGCGCCCAGCCGGGAGACCAGATGCCCGGAGAGGCTGACGGACAGGAAGGAGCCGGCGCTCAGGCACAGCAGCAGCAGTCCAACGCTGGCGTGGTCCAGTTGCAGCTCATCACGCAGCGAGGGCAGCCGCGCCACCAGGGTGGCCAGCAGCAGGCCGCTGGCCAGGAACGCGGCCATCAGGGCGTTGCGCCAGGCCACGGCCTGCGGGGCGGGCTGCAAACTCAGAGCTGCACCACGGCCTGGGACTTGACCAGCACCTTGGTGCCGTCCACGCTGACCGTCAGGTCGATGCGGGCGGTGCGGGCCTCGGCGTCCAACGCCCCGACCTTGCCCTCCACCGTGATGGCGGTGCCGGGGTGCTCGGCCGGGTTCGTGCCGGCCGGGTCCTGCACCACGACCGGCTTGGTGAAGCGGGTTTGGTAGTCAATGACCGCACTGGGGTCCCCCACCCAGGCGCTGACCACGTCCACGGCCGCGCCCATGGTGAACATGCCGTGGGCAATCACGTTGGGAAGCTCCACCTCGGTGGCGAAGCGCTCATTCCAGTGAATCGGGTTGAAGTCGCCCGAGGCGCCGGCGTAGCGCACCAGGTCGGCCCGGTTCACGTGCAGCGTCGTTGCCCCGATCAGCTGTCCCTTTTCCAGGGTGTCAAAATCAATCATGGTCTACTCCTCGCCCCGCACCAGCAGGGATGAAACGGTGGTGGCCACCTTCTGCCCGTCCACGGTGGAGATCTCGGCACGGGAGGTGATCATCGCCCCGGCTCCCATCCTGCGCACCTGGTCCACGTGCAGCTCGGCCACCAGCTCATCCCCGGCAATGATCGGCCGGTGGTGGGTGAAACGCTGGTCGGCGTGCACGACACGGGAGAAATCAATACCGGATTCCGGGTCGGTGATCAGGCGCGCGTCGGCCCGCTGCGCGATGATGATGGCGAAGGTCGGCGGGGCCACCAGGTCCCGGTGGCCCAGTTCCTTGGCCGCCTGCAGGTCGTAGTGGGCGCGGTGGCTGGCCTTGGTGGCCGCGGCGAACTCACGGATCTTTTCGCGGCCCACCTGATAGGGCTCATCCGGCGGGTAGACGCGTCCGACCAGGTCGGGGTTGATGCTCATCAAAGCTCCTTGATTGGCGTGGGAGATTTTGGGGTCCGGATTTCAGAACGGTGCGGACTATTTTTTCTTCTTCGGGCTTTGCAGGCCGTTGGCAATGCGCCAGGCCCGCACATCGCGTGAGCGGACGACCAGTGAACCGATGTGCAGGCACATGCCCACGGCCATCATCCCGATGGCAAAGAACAGCAGGGGCCGTGAGGGCAGGTTGATGCCGACAATGGCCAGGATGATGCCGCCGCCCATGAGCGCCAACGCGGAGAACACGAATTTCTTGTAGCGCGTTGAGGCCGATTCCCAGGGAGTGTTGGTCATGACTTCCAGTCTAGTTCAGAGCCCTTGGCGTGCCGGGATTGATGTGTGAGTATCGGGCCACGAACTCAGCAAGCCGTCGCCGGTTCAGAACAGGCTGGCTTGTCCCCCATGGTCAACGAAGTGCGCCTGGCGCAGCACCAGCGCGCGGGTTTTCAGCTCTGCCAGATCCAGCAGCACCAGTTCGGTATGTTCCCCGGTGTCGATCATCAGGGTTTGGCCCAGCACCCCGTGGATGCGCAGTGAGATCCCCTCACCACCCGGGATGGCGGGGTCCTTGCGGTGAATGCTGCGGGCATCCCAGGCGTTCACAACCTGCTGGGCGTACGTCGGCTGACGCCAGAGTTCATCGAGCAGCGTGATCCCATAGCGGTCAAGGCCGCGCTGTGATTCCAGCATCCGGTGAACTGCCCGGGCCGCAGCACGGTTCAGTTCCTCGAGACTGGCCAGATTGTGGCCCCAGCTCTCCAGCCCACGGATCTTGGCCTTCTGCCGCACCTGTTGGCGGATTCCGCATTGCTCGGTGACCAGGTCTTCCAGGACCCGCACGGCGGCACCGTCCGGAGCGTGGGCGACATAGCGGGCAATCACCGCTCCCTGGGTGGCCAGCCGGGACCATTTGCTTTGCTCCGAGGCGGTACCCACCTTGGTGGTTCCGTCCGCGAAGGAGGCGATGTAGAGCAAGTGCGGTTGCTCCAGGTAACGGCGCAGACCTTCGGGGGCCTGTCCGGTCTTGTGAAAATGGTGCATGAACTTGGTCTGGTCCAGCCTGCGGCAGGTCGCGCACTGGGTCCCGGAGGCAATGACCCTGCTATGGGTACAGACATTGTGCCGGCGGGTTCCATCCGAGTCCATCAGCACGTGACCCAGGCACCAGCGTTGCACGCCAACCTCCAGGGCCATGGTGCGACCGAGCTCCAGCGGTTCATTGATCCATTCGGTACCCTTGCGTAGGCGCAGCACGGGCGCCGGATCATGTCGGGAAAAGCTGATCCCGTGGCACAGTCGGAGACTGTCGCGTTCCAGTGCCATTGCTTCCTTTCACACGTTTGGACCCGCTCCACGGTAGGCTATGCGCCCGGCATCCGGCCAGCGGACAACCACCGAGCTGAGCAGAATCAGTGCAACCACACCATACGGTCCCGGCCCCGTTGGGGGCCGGGAAGCACATTGGATCCCGCCGAGTTTCTAATAGGATTCCAAGACGCGGACTATAGTCTGCCAGACAGGACGTATGCTTCCTACGGGTCCACGAATACCGTGACACCAGCGACCCGCCCTTCTCACTCGTGAGGTGACTACCGATTAAGCCAGGAAAAGATATCGCCACGACGGAAACCTCCCAGGTTCCGTCCGGTCTGAACCCCACCCCGGGCCTGATGCTGGACTTCGCGCAGTCGCTGCGCCAGAAGCTGCCCCGGTTCATGATGGAGTACCGTTTCGGCGTCGATGAGATGTTGACCAAGGTGTCGATTCTGCGTGAGGAATTCATCCACCTGCACCAGTACAACCCGATTGAGCACGTGACGTCCCGGGTCAAAAGCCCTGAGGGGATCTTGGAGAAGGTAGTCCGCCGCGGTTGCGCGCCGACCCTGGAGGAGATTCGCCGCAACATCACCGATATTGCGGGCATCAGGATCACCTGCAGTTTCCTGAAGGACACCTATCACGTGCTGGACATGATCACCTCGCAGCACGATGTGCGGGTCTTGGCGATCAAGGACTACATCAAGAACCCGAAGCCGAATGGCTACAAGAGCCTGCACGCGATTGTTGAGCTGCCGGTCTACCTCTCCGAGGGGCCAGTTCCGGTCATCGTTGAGGTGCAGATCCGCACCATTGCCCAGGATTTCTGGGCCAGCCTTGAACACAAGATCTTCTACAAGTACGAGGGAGAGGTTCCCGAGCACCTGCTCGATAACCTGACCGCCGCCGCCAACGCGGCCGAACACCTCGACCGCCACATGGAACACCTCTATGACGAGGTGCACGGAGAGGCAGCCGGTCCGGCGGCCGGCGCCCCCGACCCCTCGGCAGACCAGCGGTTATGGGAGCAACTGTGGCAGCTCGCCCAGCAAAATGACCTGATCCAGGGAACCACCCGGGATCTGCGCACGGATGCTGGAGACGCCGCGGGCTAACCGGCGAACACCTTGATGACGGGCCGGGCAAAGAATATTGGCGCGGCCCGTCACCGATGTAGATCCAAAAGCCCCGGATACGCAAAATGCCCCGGCAATCCGGGGCATTTTCCTTGGGGTAGCGGTGGCGGGACTCGATCCCGCGACCTCACGATTATGAGTCGTGCGCTCTAACCAGCTGAGCTACACCGCCACAAGTGAGAAGTCATCCAGTAGAAGCCAAGAAGACTTCCCACTCAGAGCCCCCTGCCGGAATCGATCCGGCGACCTCGTTCTTACCAAGAACGCGCTCTACCACTGAGCTAAGGGGGCAACGAGTAAATACTCTACACGGATTCGGCCGCAAATAAAAATTCACCGCCGGCACCCAGACAAGTCCGGATCCATCCACAAAAGGCCAAGTCAAAGCTGGGTTAGGAAGCAGCTATTCAAGGCCGGAAAGTGCAGATGACACAACAACCAGTACAGTGACGCTACTCACGACGCGGCTGACGTCGGCGGTGGAAACGCCGCAGCCCCCACTCGTGGCCTAGCGAAACTCTCCGCGCATTCACCCTGCCCCTTTTGGGAAGAAAAAAGCCCCACCGGATCTCACCAGCGCGGCTCGCGTCGCGAAAGGGCTCTACTCCGGGACGGGCCCGCACCTTGTCATCTACGGCCCTGAATCGGCCGCGACCACAGACCCTGCTTCCATCACCGAGGGGCCGCTGGAAGCGCCTCTAAATCCCGACAATGAGTAGGGGAATCGTGATCCATCGCACTTCGGGCGACGAATTTTGAAATGCATCGCAGAATGTGTAAAGTATTTACCTGTTGCCCCCTTAGCTCAGTGGTAGAGCGCGTTCTTGGTAAGAACGAGGTCGCCGGATCGATTCCGGCAGGGGGCTCCAGTCAAGAGGATGGTTCGTATTCACGAACCATCCTCTTTTGCATTTCCCCACGGACCTGCAGTCCCGCAATTTCGGGTTAAGTCCCAAAATGTGTGTATGGACTCGTTGTCATGTTTGCGTCATCGGCGTCCGCCCCATCCTTTTTGGATGCCGTTACCGTCTTCGTAGCTGAAGTGCCGGCCGTATAGTTCGGGGCCCGGGTCTTCTTCGGTTACGGGTCGTGGGGCTGGTTTGGCCGACCAATGCTTGGGGGTCACGAAGCTCCATGGATCCACCGGGTTCTACGTCCGCTGGTACAGGTGCCAGCTCACCAAGGACATGGCATGTTTGGCTTTCAGGCCGCGGTGGGCCCGCAGGTGGTCTTTGATGCCAGCGTTGATGCCTCCTTCCAAGGGGCTGGTGGTCCGAGGAAGCGTCTCATCTTCTGCGGCCATTTCTAACCATGTGAACAGTTGCTTATTCTTCAGCAACCCGTGAATGAGGCGATCAGCTCGACGTAGGCGCAGATGCGTGTACCACCAGACCTGGTTGGGCTTGACGTGCAAGGGTCTGTTGCCGGCGTGGTCCTTGGCGTAGGTGCGGGCTTTGAGGGTGGTTTCGTGCATGGCCCGCCAGGCCATGAATTGTTCTTCCCACTTGTTGGCCAGTTGAAGTGTGGTGATGTCTTTCAGCGCCTTGATCAGTGAAAGGAGTTGCTGACCTGGGATGGTGCGGGGGTTGCGGGTCAGGTGTTTGTGGATGGTTTGTCGGATATGGAAGTAGCAGCGTTGGATGCGGGTTTCGGGCCATAGCGCTTTGATGACAGATTCCAGGGCGCCGTGCCCGTCAATGATCACTAGGTCCGGGGCTGGCAGACGTTGCAGCAGCAGGGTCCAGGAAGCGACTTTTTCGCGGTCGCAGTATTGCCAGCCGATGATGTGTTGGCCGTTGTAGGCGGTAAGGGCGCAGAAGCCGTTGAAGTAGGTGCCGTCGAGCATGAGGTACCGGTGTTGTTCCCCAGTCGGGATCAAGGTCGGGTGAACTTTCCAGCACCAGTAGGTGTTGCGGTAGAACGTGGAACGGGCAATGCCGGTGTCGGACACGGAGAGCTTACCGGTGGCCCATTGGTGGAAGGCCCTGAATTGAGCTTTGGCGGTGGTGTCTGGACGGGCCAAGGTACTTGACGCGCCGCAGATCTTACACCGCCAGCGGGTGCGCCCGGAGCTGGTTTTCCCGTTCTTGACGAGCTTATTTTTGCATACACCACAGGTAGGTCGGTTTCCAACTTTTGCCACGGTACATGCTTTCAAAGCATGTGATTGAGGTGTTGCCCCTAGTGGTTAGATGGTTTTGAGGGTTTCTGTACACACATTTTGGGACTTAACCCGCAATTTCCCGACCGTGTTCGCCCCACCGATGCCGCGGACGGCACTGCCCCGCTTCCAGGTCGCCGCACCGGGCCCCTGCATGCCCTGCAGCATCCCGGCCAATCATCCGCGTTGCCGTTGCTCCGGCACCGCGTCAAAAGCCCTGCAAAGACCCGTGGAAGGCCTTTCAGGAGTGGGCAGCTGGCAGGATCCACGCCTTCCGCGGCTGGCGGTTCACGCGCGTTGCAGGACACAGCCCTCCGGTGCGCGGTTCGCTGGGATCCGGCCGCTTCGGTTAAACACCAAGGCCGGTTCCGCACCCCCGACAGAGGTGTTGAACCGGCCTACTTGGAGCCTTAGTGGGTATTAGTACTCGCGGCGACCACCACGGGCGGCGCTGTCATTGAAACGGCCCTTGCTGCGTCCGCCGAAGCGCTTCTCGCCACCGCGACGCTCGTCGCGGCCGCCGTCACGGAAACCACCATTGCGCTTGCGGTCCTTGAAGCTGCCGCGGTCCGAACGGAAACCACCACGACGGTCGTCATCGCGGTCGCGACGGCCACGCGGGCCCCGATCCAGTTCCAGGTTGATCGGCTCGCCGCCGATGCGGGTCTTGGACAGGGCACGCCACTGGTCCTTGGACAGTTCGGCCGGCAGCTCAACCAGGGTGTGGTCCGCGCGGATGTCAATGCCACCAATCTGTGAGGAGTTGAATCCACCCTCGTTGGCCAGGGCACCGACAATGGACCCGGGCTGCACGCGGTTGCGGCGTCCCACTGCCAGGCGGTACATGGCGTTGCCCTCGGCAGCGCCCTTGCGCTGCGGACGCTGGCCCGGCTCACGGCCTTCCCGGTTCATGCGGGCCTGCTTGGACGGCGGGATCACCGGTTCCTCCATCAGCAGCGGGCGTCCACCCTGGGCCATCAGCGCCAGCGCGGCGGCGATTTCCAGGTGGTCCAGCTCTTCATGCTCGGTGGCGAACTTCTCCACGATCTCGCGGAAGGCGCTCAGGTCCTGACCAACGATGGTCTGGTCGATCCGGTCGGTGAACTTCTGGATGCGGCGGTTGTTCACCGATTCCACGGTGGGCAGCTGCATCATGGACACCGGCTGGCGGGTGGCCTTCTCGATGGCGCGCAGCAGGTACTTCTCGCGTGGGGTCATGAACAGGATCGCGTCCCCCGAGCGGCCGGCACGGCCGGTGCGGCCAATGCGGTGCACGTAGGACTCGGTGTCATGCGGGATGTCGTAGTTGATCACGTGGCTGATGCGCTCCACGTCCAGGCCGCGGGCGGCCACGTCGGTGGCCACCAGGATGTCAATCTTGCCCGCGCGCAGGTTCTCCACGGTGCGCTCACGCTGCTGCTGCGGGATGTCACCGTTGATGGCGGCGGCGGTGAAGCCGCGGGCCTTGAGCTTGTCGGCCAGGTCCTCGGTGGCCATCTTGGTGCGCACGAAGGTGATAACTCCGTCGAAGTCCTCGGATTCCAGGATCCGGGTCATCGCGTCCAGTTTGTGCGCCCCCATCACCTGCAGGTAGCGCTGGGTGATGTTGGTGCCGGTGGTCTGCTTGGACTTGACCGACACTTCCTCGGGGTTGCGCAGGTACTCGGAGGCGATCCGGCGGATGGCACGCGGCATGGTGGCGGAGAACAGGGCCACCTGCTTGTCTTCCGGGGTGGCTTCCAGGATCTTGTCGACCTCTTCGGCGAAGCCCATGCGCAGCATTTCGTCGGCCTCGTCCAGCACCATGTACTGCAGGTTCGACAGGTCCAGCGAGCCCTTGTTGATGTGGTCGATGACGCGGCCCGGGGTGCCGACCACGACCTGGGCGCCACGGCGCAGGCCAGCCAGCTGCGGGCCGTAGGGGGCACCGCCGTACACGGGCAGCACGGTGAAGTCATCCAGGTGCTTGGCGTAGGAGGTGAAGGCCTCGGCAACCTGCAGGGCCAGTTCACGGGTCGGTGCCAGCACCAGGATCTGCGGGGTGCGGGACGGACCGTTCAGGTCAGCGACCTCGGCCATGCGCGAAAGCGCGGGCAGCGCGAACGCGGCGGTCTTGCCGGTACCGGTCTGGGCCAGGCCCACGACATCGCGGCCCTCAAGCAGCAGCGGGATGGTGGCGGCCTGAATCGGAGAGGGCTTTTCGTAGCCCAGGTCGACCACGGAAGCCAGCACGCGGGCGTCCAGGCCCAGCTCGCTGAACAGCACGGTCGGCTCGTCGCTGCCGTTTTCGTTGGTGGAGTTCTCGGTGGAGTTGACGGACATGTCAGTAGACACGAACAGATACCTCATTCGTTAGGGGAAGGCCTACGCGTCCCCAAAAAAAACGACGAATAGGCTACACAGTCAAAAACAACTCACGCTCATCAAGCGTTCCCCTATGACATAAATATCCGCACACACTTTGCGGATTCACAACACGAGAAAGGCTCCGGCCTCAAAAATTGGGCAAGATGCGAGGGATGCCCGATGTTCGCGAACAATCCATTCTATCGGCATCGGCCGCGCAAAGACAGGGTCGAGGTGGTGTGAGATCAGGCACCGCGCCCCCTGCACTAAGCTGGCTGGTGTGAAAAGCAACGGTTCCAAGCCTGCGTCCGCCGCGGCGCAGATGCCTTCCGCCCTGCGCATTGCCCGGCTGTGCTGGGTGTTGGCCGCCGCGCTGTTCCTGGGTTTTGCCGCGAGTCTGTTCGCCACCGCCGCGCGCTCGACCGAACCGTCCACCGGTCCGTGGCTGCTGGCCAGCATCCTGGGCGCCGCCGGGGTGCTGGTGCTGCGGTTGGCCCTGCGGCTGTGGCGTTCGGACCGGGCGGCCCGCACCCAGCTGACCTGGCTGGGGCTGATTGCCGCGCTGCCGATGCTGCTGCGCTTTGGACGCTATTCCCTGCTCGCGGCAATGGTGCTGCTGGCCGTGGCCCTAATGTGGACCCCCGCCGGGATCAGGTACTTCCGCGCCCTCTCCCCCCGAGCATGACGGCGCTAAGCATCCGCCCGTCATTCCCCGCTTAAACCTCCCGTCCCCGCACAGCCTGACGCTGCGCGGGGACGGGTGTGTGATTCGGGCGCTGCCCGCCGTGGCCGGTTACAGCTTGGCGAAGGCCTGCTCCAGGTCGTTGATCAAGTCCTCGGCGTCCTCGATGCCCACCGACAGGCGGACCAGGTTCTCCGGGACCTCCAGCTCGGTGCCCTTCACCGAGGCGTGGGTCATCTCCGAGGGGTAGTTCATCAGCGACTCGATCCCGCCCAGGGATTCGGCCAGCTGGAACAGCCGGGTGCTCTCGGCCACCGTGCGGGCGGCCTGAGCGCCCCCGGCGAACTGCACCGAGACCATGCCGCCGAAGTCGCGCATCTGCTTCTTGGCAATGTCATGTCCCGGATGGTCCTCGAAACCCGGGTAGAGCACGCGCTCGACTTCCCTGCGTCCGCGCAGCCAGGCCGCAACCTGGGCGGCGTTCTCCGAGTGCGCGCGCATGCGCACGCCCAGGGTCTTCAACCCGCGGGTGGTCAGGTAGGCGTCCAGCGGCCCGGAAACCGCGCCCACGGCGAACTGGATGAATCCGATCTTCCCGGCCAGTTCATCGTCGTTGACGATCACCGCACCGCCAACCACATCCGAGTGCCCACCGATGTACTTGGTGGTCGAGTGCACCACGATGTCCGCGCCCAGCGCCAACGGCTGCTGCAGGAATGGGCTGGCGAAGGTGTTGTCCACCACCAGCAGTGCGCCGTGGGCGTGGGTGACCTCGGCGACCGCCTGAATGTCCACGATCTTCATCATCGGGTTCGATGGGGTTTCCAGCCACACCATCTTGGCCTGGTGCTGGTCGATGGCGGCCGCCAGGGCCTGAGGGTCGCTCATGTCCAGGGCGGTGTTGGACACGCCCCAGGGGCCCAGCACCCGGTCGATCAGCCGGTAGGAGCCGCCGTACGCGTCGTTGCCCAGCACAATGTGGTCCCCCGGGCGCAGCAGCGCACGAATCAGGGAATCCTCGCCGGCCAGCCCGGAGCTGAACGAAAACGCGTGCCGGCCTCCCTCGGCGGCGGCCAGCTGCTCCTGCAGGGCGTCGCGGGTGGGGTTGGTGCCGCGCCCGTAGTCGTAGCCGCCGCGCAGCTTGCCGATGGCTTCGGGGGCGTAGGTGGTGGAGAAGTGGATCGGCGGGACCACTGCACCGGTGCGCGGCTCAAACTCTTGGCCGGCGTGGACAAAGCGGGTGTTGAAACCCTGGGCATTCTGGCTCATCGATACCATCCTTTGCGTCGGGAAGTTTAGTTGATCAGGTGGTCAAGCAGTTCGTCATGGGTCAGCGGACACAACACCTCGCCGTCGCGGGTGACCAGCACCGCGCGGTGCTGCTGCAGCAGCGCCTGGGCATGCTCCAGGCTCTGCCCGGCGCCCAGCAGGGGCAGAGCCTCGGTCTGCAGGTCCCCTACCGGGGTGCGTGCCGGGGTTCCGGCCAACAGGGCTTCGGCCACCAGTTCGGCGCTCAGCACCCCGCGCACCTCGCCAATGCGGGCCGGCAGGGTGCCGGTGGCGACCACCAGGGCCGAGGCGGGGCTGGCCTTCAGCGCGGCCGCGGCCTGGGCCAGCGTGGTCTGCGGGGACAACACCTGCAGACCGGTGGGGTCAATGTCCTTGATGACCTGCTCCACCAGGGCGGGTTCGCCCGATTCGGAGCTGAATCCCTGGGCCTGCATCCAGGTGTCGTTGAAAATCTTGGCCAGGTAGCCGCGTCCGCCATCCGGGGCGATCACCACGACCACGTCGTCCTCGCCCAAGTCCTGGGCCACGCGCAGCGCCGCGGCCACGGCCATCCCGGAGGAGCCGCCCAGCAGCAGGCCTTCCTCACGGGCCAGGCGCCGGGTCATCTCGAAGGCCTGGGCGTCGGTGACCGCCTCGACGCGGTCGGGCACCTGCGGGTCGTAGTTGCCCGGCCACATGTCCTCCCCCACGCCTTCCACGAAGTAGGGCCGTCCGGTGCCGCCGGAGTAGACCGATCCGTCGGGGTCCGCGGCGATGACCTGTACCGGCCCGCTGGCCCGGTCGGCGGAAACCTGTTTCAGGTAGCGTCCGGTGCCGGTGATGGTTCCACCGGTGCCGGCACCGATCACCACGTGGGTGAGCTTGCCGTCGGTGTCATTCCAGATTTCCGGTCCGGTAGTCTCAAAGTGGCTCTCCGGGGCGCCGGGGTTGGAGAACTGGTCGGGCTTGTAGGCACCGTCAATTTCGCGCACCAGCCGGTCCGAGACCCCGTAATAGGAATCGGGCGAATCGGGGGCGACCGCGGTGGCGGTCACCACGACCTCGGCACCGTAGGCACGCAACACGTCCCGTTTTTCCTCGCCCACCTTGTCCGGTGTGACGAAAATGGTGACATAGCCCTTCAGCTGCCCCACCATCGCCAGCCCCACACCGGTGTTGCCGCTGGTCGGCTCCACAATGGTGCCTCCGGGACGCAGGGCCCCGCTCTGCTCGGCACGCTCCACCATCTTCAGGGCGATGCGGTCCTTGATGGACCCGCCGGGGTTAAGATATTCGAGCTTGACCAATACAGTGGCCTTGATGCCGTCAGTCACCCGGTTGAGTTTGACCAGGGGCGTGTTTCCGATCAGATCCAAGACTGTGGACGCATACTTCATGTCAAGCACTTTACCGCCGCAGGTCATCTAAGTCGCCGCGCTGCGTAGCTTTGCGTCATTGAATTGACAGGCATCCTCCACCCGGGGGACGCAAAGGGTGAGCATTGCAGAATTCAGGGAGGGAACCGAAAGCTTGTCGCAGCAACCATTACCGAAAGTGGCGCAGCAGCACTGGCTGAGCCCCGAGCCGGTTGACCTGCGCTCCACCCTGTCCATCCTGCGCCGGGGCATTGGGGATCCAACGATCCGCTTGGAGCAATCCCAGGCCTGGCTGGTGTTCGCCACCATCGACGGGGATGCGACGCTGCGCATTGAGCTGGAGGCCGACCGGCGTTCGGCGAGCTTCAGCGCCTGGGGCCCGGGCGCGCAATGGGCGCTCGCCCAAGGGCCGGCGCTGCTGGGGGCCGAGGATGATTGGAGCGGGTTTGACGAGACGGCGTTCGCCGTATCGCTACCCGATGTGGTGCGCCGCAGCCGCAGCGAACACCCGGCGGTGCGCCTGCCGCGCACCGGAAGGATTTTTGATCATGCCGCCGGGGCAATCCTGGAACAGCGGGTAACCGGGATCGAGGCGAACTACGCCTGGCGGTGGCTGATCAGGCACTATGGGCGCCCGGCCCCCGGGCCCGCACCGTCGGGGATGCGGCTGTTTCCGCTGCCCGAGGCCGTGGCCGGGATCCCGCGCTGGCATTGGCAGCAGGCACGGGTGGAACACAGCCGTGCCGCCACGATGATCCGCCTGGCCCATGTGGCCCGGCGCCTGGAGCGCTGGGCGGCACTGGGACTGAATGACTCGATGCCGGGCACCACCGGGTCCGGCACGCTGGAGGCGGCGCTGCTCTCCATCAGCGGGATCGGGCCCTGGACGGTGGCCGAGACCCTGCAGCGCTCGCACGGCTCACCGGACCACATTTCGGTTGGCGACTACCACCTGGCGGATTTCGTGGGCCAGGTGCTGGTCGGCCACAGGGTGGATGACCAGCGGATGCTGCAGCTGCTCGAACCGTACACCGGACACCGGCAACGAGTTGTCCGGTTATTGCAGCTCTCCGGGCAGCGCAAACAGGGCTTTGGGCCACGCTACACGCCGTTGGATCACCGCAACCGCTAGCAGCAGCTAGTTGGTTTCTTCCTGCTGGGCGGCTTCCTCGGCGATCTGGGCGTGCACCTCGGACATGTCGATGCCCTTCACCGCGGTCACCAGGTCCTCAAGCTGGGCACCGTTCAGGGCGCCGGGCTGGGAGAAGACCAGAACCTTTTCGCGGAAGGCCATCAAGGTCGGAATCGAGGAAATGTTTGCGGCCCGGGCCAGTCCCTGCTCGGCTTCGGTGTCCACCTTGGCGAACACCACTTCCGGGAACTTCTCGGAAATCTGTTCATACACCGGGCCGAACTGCTTACACGGTCCGCACCACTCTGCCCAGAAATCCACCAGGACGATGTCATTGCCTTCGATCAGCTGCGCGAACTCTGTTTCAGTTACATCTACTGTTGCCATGGTTCAACGGTAACCGACTTCGGGCGTTGGCGCTTAGTTTGGCGGGGAAAACAGCCCGCCTCCCCTGCCCGGAAACCAAAAAAATCCTCCAGATCTTGTGGATCTGGAGGATCATTTGTGGCAGATACTGGATTCGAACCAGTGAAGGCATAGCCAGCTGATTTACAGTCAGCCCCCTTTGGCCGCTCGGGTAATCTGCCCGGTTGTTCTGGTGGGAACGAGAAATAACTCTACCGGAACTTTTTGCAGATGAAAAATCGAAAGCTGCCCATTTGCTGTAATGCTCATCACCTCCGGTAAACGCCTGAGCAAACCGGTAGGCTATGAGTCAGATTTGAGCCAAACACTCACCAGTCCAACAAACCACAAGGAGAAGATTCGTGGCCAGCGATTCATCATTTGATGTTGTCAGCAAGGTGGACAGCCAGGAAGTGTCCAACGCACTGAACCAGGCAAGCAAGGAAATCTCCCAGCGCTACGACTTCAAGGGCGTCGGCGCGGAAATCGACTTCAGCGGCGAAAAGATCCTGATGAAGGCGAACTCCGAGGAGCGGGTCAAGGCAGTGCTGGACGTGTTCCAGTCCAAGCTGGTCAAGCGCAACATCTCGCTGAAGTCCCTGGATGCCGGGGAGCCTTTCGCTTCGGGCAAGGAATACCGGATCGAGGCCAGCATCAAGGAGGGCATCGCCCAGGATGTGGCGAAGAAGATCAACAAGCTGATCCGTGACGAAGCACCCAAGGGCGTGAAGTCCATCATCCAGGGCGATGAGCTGCGCGTGTCCTCCAAGTCCCGCGATGACCTGCAGGCCACCATGGCACTGCTGCGCGACTTCGAGGATGTTGACCTGCAGTTCGTCAACCTGCGCTAGCCCCGCGTGCCGGCGGCAGCATGAAAGCCGGTGTCCCATGACGTTTAACGCGCCATGGGACACCGGCTTTTGCGTGTGCTGCCTAAAAATTAGTTGCCGCGGGCCATGGCCTCCAGGCGTGCCACGCGCTCATCCATTGACGGGTGGGTGGAGAACATGCGCTTGAGCCGGGAGCCGAACGGGTTGGCGATCATCAGGTGGGAGCTGTTGACGACCTTCTGGTCTTCCTGCGCCAGCGGGGCCTGGTCGATGCCCTGCTCCAGCCGGCGCAGGGCACTGGCCAGCGCCAGTGGGTCGTTGGTCAGGCGGGCGCCATCTTCGTCAGCATCGAATTCTCGGGTGCGCGAGACGGCCATCTGGATCACCGAGGCGGCCAGCGGCGCCAGCAGCGACAGGGCCAGGATGGCCAAGGGGTTCACGTTGCGGTTCTCGTTGTTCCCGCCCCCGGCGCCGAAGAACATCAGGAACTGGGCGATCGAGGTGATCACCCCGGCGATTGCCGCCGCCACCGAGGAGGTGAGGATGTCCCGGTTGTACACGTGCATCAGCTCGTGCCCCAGCACACCGCGCAGCTCGCGTTCGTTCAGGATGCGCAGGATCCCCTCGGTGCAGCACACCGCCGCGTTTTCCGGGTTGCGTCCGGTGGCGAAAGCGTTGGGTGACTGGGTGGGTGAGACGTACAGCCGCGGCATGGGCTGCTGGGCTGCCATGGACAGCTCGCGCACAATCCGGTACATCTCCGGCTGTTCCTGTTCACTGACCGGGTAGGCGTGCATGGAACGCAGCGCGATCTTGTCACTGTTCCAGTAGCCGTAGGCGGTGGTGCCCAGGCCAATGAGCGCGAAAATCCAGATGAAGGAGCTGTTCCGGGTTCCTGAGGCGATCAGGGAGCCCAGGGCCAGCAGCAGGGCAAACATACCGCCGAGCAGCAGGGCGGTTTTCAGGCCATTGTTATGTTGATGCACGGTGGGTTATCGCTCCCGTATCGTACTGAGCCGAACTTCTTGGCAGTGTGCGTGGTCAAAAGGTGTGGGCAAAATGTGTGGGCCAGGACCTCCGCCTTGGAGGACCGTGCCCCTGATCTTGCTCATCATCCTTTAGTTTATGCAACGATTGCCCCGCCCCATAGGTTCCATCTCGAGCCTATCGTCCAGCTCACAGCGTGCTGCGCGCGTCACGGCCGGTCTCGGCCGCCCACCGACCTAGGGTTCGGGGTGGCGGGAATCGTAGCGCAGGAAGCCGCGGCGCCAGCGCACCAGCAGCACGGCCACCAGCACACAGCACAACCCCCCAACCACCAGGGTCAGCCCCTCACCCAGGAAGCCCGCGGCGCCTCCGGAGAGCATCTCCCCGACCCGCGGCCCACCGGCGACCACCACGATGAACACTCCCTGCAGCCGGCCCCGCATCTGATCCGGGGCCGCGACCTGCAAGATGGTGGTGCGGAAGACCGAGGAAATGGAATCGGCGATCCCGGCCAGCAGCATGAAGAACATCGCCGGAAGCAGCCACCCGCTGGCCGCCTCGGGCCCGGAGGGCTGCCCGGCGGCCAGCACCACGATCACGCCCAGCCCGCTGATGGCCACGCCCCAGATGCACACGCTGATGAACACGGCCACACCCTGGCGGTTGATCCGGCTGTAGGTGCCGGAGAACAGCCCGGCCAGCAGGGCACCACAGGCCGCGGAGGCCAGGAGGATGCCCACCGTGGTCTCTCCCCCGCCGATCATCACCGCGCCGATGGCCGGCAGCAGCGCCCTGGGCGCCGCCAGGATCATGGCCGCCATGTCGATCAGGAAGGTCATGCTGATGTTCGGCTGGGTCTTCAGGTAGCGCAGCCCGTCGATGACCGAGGAAAGACCCCGTCTGGCGACCTGTTCGGCCGCCGGCAGGGCCGGCAGGCGGAAGACCGACCACACGGCCGCGGTGAACGTGATGGCGTCAAGGGAATACGTCCACTGGTACCCGAACTGGGCCACCAGCAGCCCGCCCAGCAGCGGGCCGACCATCTGCGCCACCCCGAAGGTGACCATGTTCAGCGAATTGGCCGCCGGCAGCAGGTCGCGGCGGACAATGGAGGGAATGATGGCCCCACGGGTGGGCTGGTTGATGCCCGCGGCCGCCGAATGCAGGGCCATCAACCCGTAGAGGACCCACACGCTGCCCACCTGCAGCCACGCCTGCAGCGCCAGCGCGCCGGTGATGACCCACAACGCCAGGGCCGAGTATAGCGCCACCTTGCGCCGGTCGTGCGTGTCGGCGATGGCCCCGCCGTAGAGCCCGGTGATGATCAGCGGCACCAGGGTGAACGCGCCCAGCAAGCCAACATGGAAGCTGGACTGGGTCAGCGCATAGACTTCCAGGCTGACCGCGATCAGGGTCATTTGGGTTCCCACGGCGGAGAGCGAGTTGCCGATCCACAACCGGCGGTAGGCCGGGCTTTGCCGCAGCGGGGCGACATCCATCAAAAAACTGGGCACCCCAAGATCCTACGCATCCTTGCCCCCTCACCGGCTCCCGGGATGGTGGCCCGCCGTCATGTGACGAGATCACCGGTTGACAGATCCCAAGCACCTGCGTGCAATGGTGGGTATGGATTACGCCAAACTGCTGCACGATAACGACCTGAAGGCCACCGGTGCACGTTTGGCGTTGCTTAGGCAGCTGGCCACCGAACCGCACCAGAGCGCCGAGGCCCTGGCCCGCGCCCTGTCCGAGGGTCAGGTCGCACTCAGCTCGCAGGCGGTCTACAACGCGGTCAACGACCTGACCGATCACGGGATCCTGCGCCGGTTCACGGTGCCCGGCACGGCGGCCCGTTATGAGATTGACCCGCACGACAACCACCACCATGCCGTGTGCGTTACGTGCGGGCGGGTGGAGAATGTTCCCTGCGCCCACGGCTCCGCCCCCTGCTTCCACCCCGGTGGGGCCACCAGCTTCAGCATCGACATCGCCGACGTGCTGTTCTACGGGCAGTGCAAGGAACGCTGTGCGCTGGGCGATCAAGTGGTGGCAGGTTAGGCACCATCCGGTCTATGGGCGGATGAACCACGGTTTGTGTAGGGCGCATGACCGAACCGATGACGAAACCGGGGCGCTGGAGCAGTAACCTTTAATGGCGCCCGTTGCCCCTTGGCAGCTTCCAATGTGGCGTCGCACCCCTTTCCCGGTCCACCACAGATTGGCAACCACAGACTATGACTGACACCGCTGGTGCCTCCCCGCGCTCCCCACGCAGCATTGGCATTTTGCAAGGCACCAGCGCATACCTGGTCTGGGGACTGCTTCCGCTGTACTTCCTGTTGCTGCCCGAGATCTCCGCGTTTGAGTTCGTGGCGCTGCGGGTGGTGTTTTCCCTGGTCTTCTGTTTCCTGCTGCTGGCGGTGACCCGGCAGCTGCGGGACCTGGGGACCTTGCTGCGCGACCGGAAGACCACGGCCCGCCTGGTCCTTGCCAGCGTGCTCATCGCGGTGAACTGGACGCTTTACGCCTTCGCGGTGCTTTCCGGGCACGTGCTGGAGGCCTCGCTGGGCTACTTCATCAACCCCTTGGTCGCCATCGCGCTGGGCGTCTTTGTTCTGAAGGAACGCCTCTCGACCTTGCAGTGGGTGGCCATTGGGTTCGCTGTGGCGGCAGTGGTGGTGCTCACCGCCGGCCTGGGCCGGGTCCCGTGGATCTCCCTGGGCCTGGCCTTCTCCTTCGGACTTTACGGGCTGGTCAAGAACCAGGTGGGCAAGAAGGGCACGGCCCTGGCCACGCTCAGTGTGGAAACCATTGCCCTGACCCCGGTGGCGCTGGTCTTCATTGGGGTGCTGACCTATCAGGGCACCTCGGCGCTGTTCGCCGACGGCGTCCCAGGGTTCTGGCTGCTGGCCACCAGCGGGATCATTACCGCGGTGCCGCTGATCCTGTTTGGCGGTGCGGCCCGCCGGCTGCCGCTGAGCACCCTGGGTTCCCTGCAGTTCCTGGCTCCCATCGGCCAGTTCATCCTGGGCCTGCTGGTGTTCCATGAGGTCATGCCCCTCGAGCGCTGGGTGGGCTTCATCCTGGTCTGGATTGCGGTGATACTGATCGTGGTTGACATGTTCCGTGCCCCGCGCACCGGTTCCCTGCCCGAGCCCAAGACCGTGAGCTGAGCGCACCGGCCCGTGCTGCGTTCCCCGCCTCTGGCCGGGCAGGGGGCTTGCCCTGCCCGTGGTGTTCGCTAGGGTGATTTCATGTCCACCCTTCAACAACTGAGCCTGTGCCCGCCCCAACGGCAGGATGTGCCGGAACTGCACCGCATCTTTGCCGACCCCCGGGTGTGGAGCCATGCGCCGGCCAAACGCCATGCCAACGTGGAGAAGACCATGGCCATGGTGGAGGCCTGGCGGGGTTGCTGGCGGCGTGAGGGGTTGGGCCCCTGGGTGATTCGGGCCGCCGGTTCCCGGCAGATCATTGGCTATGGCGGATGTTCGCTTACCCGCAAGTCCTTCTGGAACCTGGGGTACCGGTTCGCGGTGTCCGCCCAGGGGCAGGGCTTCGCCACGCAGGTGGCGCGCCAGGCCGTGGGCCAGGCGAACCGGCACCGCCCCGAGGCCCCGGTGGTCGCCTCCCTGCTGGAACACAATGCGGCCTCGGCACGGGTTGCCCAGAAACTGGGATTCACCCTGGCCTACCGCGGTCCCGACCGGGGCAACCCGGATGCACAGGCCATCCGGCTCATTTATGCGGACCGGGCGC